>JAADIC010000194.1 GCA_013151535.1 Alphaproteobacteria bacterium
TGACCGGCGCGCTGACCTATGCCCAAAGCGAAGTCAGTGCGACGCTGAAGCCCTATGCCTCGAGCGATTTGACAGATGTGATTGCCGAGGCTGAAAAAACCCGCCGCGACACCATTCATCAGGATTTTTTTAACACGCTTGGTCTGCCCGAAGGCGACAAGGTGCATTGGATCGAAAGCGGCGGCGATGTCGATTATTCGCTGATGGAGCTGGCGCGAACCTATGACATTATTCTGGTTGGCCAGTATGACGGCACACGCGAAAATCGCAACGTTGTACCCCATCCCGATGTAATCGCGCTGCATTCGGGGCGCCCGGTAATGGTTGTGCCCCAAACCTTGCCGGATTCCGTTTTGAACGAAAAGGCAATGGTGGCTTGGGATGGTGGAAAATCCGCCGCGCGCGCGCTTGCAGATGCCATGGATATTCTGAAAACAAAGTCCGAAGTTTCGGTTATTTCGGTTGGCGAAGGTACCGCAGAAACACTGGCAGGATTGCAATCGGTGGCGGGCCATCTGGCCGCCCACGGCATTAAGGCCGATACCGATATCGTGCCACGCGGCAAACGCAGCGTTGGAAAAACGTTGCTGGAAACCGCGCAAGAACAAGGTGCCGGCCTGTTGGTCATGGGTGCCTATGAACACAAGAAATTTTTTGAGGATCTGTGGGGTGGCGCGACCAATTCCGCCATCAATTCCGCACAGGTTCCGGTGCTGATGTCGCACTGACGATCTTCCCTGATGGCCTCGTTTTGGTCATTAACTCTGGGCGGGGAGCATACCAGCTTCCCGCCCTTTTTTATGCCACGCTCAGCAATGTGCCATAGGTGATTAGCGCCTGCGCCAGCCAGTAGAAAATCCAGACGATATAAGGGGTTATAACGTTCAGGCGGCTGGTCTCCGGCAGTTGAAACCGCTCAACCGCCAGAACCGAATCCGACAGGATGAAGGATGCCGCCCCGAGCAAGACATAGCCCTGGCCACCCTGTGCGGGCAGGTTGAGCGCCGCAATCCCCATGCCGGCAATGGCAAGGCTGTAGACAGCGACGGGCAGTCTGAACTGGCCAAGGCTGGGCCACAGAAATCGCATGAAAAGCAGCATATAAATGGCGATGCCCAGCACCAGCGGCCAGCGCTGTGCTAGCAGGGCGGTGCCTTCATTCAGGCCAAGAAACAGCGGCACATAGGCCAGATGGGCGGCCAGAAACGCCACCATTCCAGCCAGAAAGGCCGCGTCACCGTCGCGTGACAGGAACAGATCTCCCAAAGCTGACAGGCCAAGGGCGGCCACCAGCAGCCACGGCCCACCGGCCAGATAGGCAAAGCCCGACAGGGCGGCGATGGCGGTGGTTTTGCTTAGGCTGCGAAAGGTCGAGGTCGGCTGTTTGCATGACCATAGCGCATAAATCACACCGTTCAGCACCGCCAGCGCCAGCAAGGCCATGGGCAGGTTGATCGTCATAACCGGCGCCTAGATTTCATCGGCAAAATGGCGCATCACCAGCCGGATCGGATTGGGGGCCGCCTGCCCCAGCCCGCAGATCGAGGCGTCAGCCATGAGTGTGCAAAGTTCCTCCAGAAGCGGCTGATCCCAGTGATCCGCCTGCATCAGTTTGACCGCTTTTTCACAACCCGTGCGGCACGGCGTGCATTGGCCACAGCTTTCATCCTCAAAAAATCGCAGCATGTTGAGGGCCGCATCCCGGGCGCTGTCGTGATCCGACAAGATCACCACGGCTGCCGAACCGATGAACGTGCCGTGGGGCTGGAGCGTGTCAAAATCCAGCGCAATATCATCCATATGGGCGGGCAACAGCCCCGAAGACGGCCCACCCGGCTGATAGGCTTTGAAGGCGTGACCATCCAGCATACCACCTGACAATTCGATCAATTCGCGGATCGTCAGGCCAGCAGAGGCAATTTTGACGCCCGGATTTTTCACCCTTCCTGACACCGAATAGCTGCGCATACCCTTGCGTCCGTTAGCCCCGTGATCGGCGAATACACCGCCACCCTCGCGGCAGATCCGCGCCACCCAATGCAGGGTTTCAACATTATGCACCAGCGTCGGGCGGTTGAAAATACCGACCTGTGCCACATAGGGCGGCCGGTGACGCGGCATGCCGCGCTTGCCCTCGATACTTTCGATCATCGCGCTTTCTTCGCCGCAAATATAGGCCCCGGCGCCGCGCCTGAGATCAATATAGCCCGGTGCAACAACCCCGGCATTTTCCAGCGCGGCAATCTCGCGGCGCAGGATTTCCAGCACCGCCGGATATTCGTCACGCATATAGATGAAGCACTTTTCCGCCTCGATCGCCCAGGCCGCGATCAACATACCCTCCAGCATCAGATGCGGGGTGCGTTCCAGAAAATAGCGGTCTTTGAAGGTGCCGGGCTCACCCTCGTCACCATTGACCGCCAGATAGCGCGGGCCGGTTTCAGCACGCACAAACGACCACTTTCGACCCGACGGAAAACCAGCCCCGCCCATGCCGCGCAAGCCGCTGGCCGACAGATCATCCTGCACCTGATCCGGTGTTTTTGGGCCTTTGCGCAGGGTGGTGAGCGTTTGATAGCCGCCATTGTTACGATAGATTTCAAGGGATTCATAATCCGGAATATGCGCATGCACATCGCCCGCAGCAATCGCCGCATTAACCTTTTCAAGGCTGGCGCGCCCGACATGGTTATGCCCCAATTCAAGCACCGGAGCCTTGTCACACCGCCCCATACAGGGCGCACGCAACACCCGCACTTTGGCCGGATCAAGCCCGTCCAGCAAGGCCGCGCGCAACTGTTCCGACCCCGCCAATTCACAAGCCAGCGAGTCGCAAACGCGGATGGTCAAAGCAGGCGGCGGCGAATCACCCTCTTTCACCACATCAAAATGGGCGTAAAAACTTGCAACTTCGTAAACCTCGACCTGTGAAAGGTGCATTTCTTCGGCCAGAGCACATAGATGAGCCGCCGACAGATGCCCGTAAGTATCATGAATCATGTGCAAAAACTCGATCAGAAGATCGCGGTCATGTGGGCTGTCGCCAAGCAAATTTCGAATATCCGCAAGCGCCGCCTCGTCCGCCTGACGGCCTTTTGGCGTAGGTCGCCCCTTGCCACGGCCCGATTTCCAGACCCCTTTTCCATCCTTGGAAGCCATCATTTCCGCCCTTGCTGCATGGGGTCCATCGCCAGTTTTCTAGGCCAGAGCCTAGGTCAGCACACATGCAAATGCGACAGGAAACTGCACGATTGCGCGCATCGCTAAAACTTGAGGCAAATTGCCGGTATTTTCTTTGGGGCTGGCAAGAATTCATCAAGGTCTTTCCCTCATCCTGACAGAATTCGACCCTAGAGGTTAACGCGAGTATGCAGGTGTAATCAGGAAAGGTGCGGCTATGACAGCGGCAAACCTTATTTTGCGAGTGGCGGTTCTGCTGCCCTTGCCGTTTTTGGCACTCAGCCCGGTCTTTGGCGGCAGTTGGGCCTTTGTCGCGCTGTTCTACCTCAGCGTTTTTGCCTTCCTTGCCGACGCGGCGCTGTTTACCACAGGCGACAGCGACCAGCCGGCTTCGGCCTCGGATGGTTTTCTGGTGGATCTGGTTCCCGTCATCCTCGGGCTGGCGCATCTTGTCTTGCTGCCAATCGCCATTCTGGCGCTGGCCAATGGGCCGCTGGAATTGGGCGAAAAAACTGTCATGTTTCTGGCCTTCAGCCTGTTTTTTGGCTCCATCAGCACCGCCAACGCGCACGAGTTGATCCATCGGCCAGACCGGTTTCGCCATTCGCTGGGTAAATGGGTGTTCATCAGCCTTCTGTTTGGCCACCATGTATCAGCCCATCTGTGCGTGCATCATAAACATGTGGCGACACCGCTTGACCCAAATTCAGCCCGTGAAGAAGAAGGGTTTTACCGGTTCTTTCATCGTGCCTGGGGCGGCTCTTTTCAAGCCGGATTGGCAGCGGAAAAAGCGCGCCTGCGCCAAACCGGCAAACCGGTGCTTCACCCGGCCAATCCATATCTGATCTATTGCCTCGGTGCCGGTGTTTTCGCAGCCCTTACCTATACGCTGGCGGGCGGCACCGGGCTTGCGCTCTATTTCGGCTTTGCGATCATTGCACAAATGTACCTGATGCTCAGCGATTATGTGCAGCATTATGGCTTGCAACGACGCCTGCTTGCGACCGGCAAATACGAAGCGGTTTCTGTGCGTCATTCCTGGAATTCGTCGCATGTCTTTTCTGCCGCCCTGATGCTGAATGCGCCGCGCCATTCCGACCATCATGCCCATCCCGCCATCCCTTACGGCGCGCTGCGAACCCGCGCGGAAGATGGCGCGCCGATGCTGCCTCGCTCGCTGCCGGTCATGTCCTGCATCGCGCTTGTGCCGTCCCTTTGGAAAAGCCTGATGCGCCCCCATGTTGAAAACTGGTGGCACGCGCAGGCGCTGGAACCAGAATAGTCATTCTCCAATTGGTTTGGGTCCGCTATAAGGGGCCAACCCTCGCCATTCGGAAGCCGTTATCACATGTTTAGAATTGCCACGCTGCTGGTTTTATTCACCACTCCGCTATTGGCGCAAGAGGTCATCAGCCCCGAAAAATTCAGAGCCTATGCCGAGGGGAAAACCCTCTATTTCGCCCAGAAGGGCGCACCTTACGGGGTCGAACAATATTTTCCCGGCCAGAAATCCATCTGGCAATATGCCGATGGCACCTGCGCGCGCGGTATCTGGTACGCCCGCAAAGAGCTGATCTGTTTCCTTTATGAAGGCGATAATCAGGAGCAATGCTGGCGGTTTTTGCAGGACGGCGAAAGATATGCGGCGCGGGCCGATGGAAACGCGCCGGAAGACGATCTTTTCGTCGTCGGGCGGGATGAAAAGGATATCCTGTGCAAGGCACCCGACCTCGGGGTTTAGGTTCTTTGCTAAAACAATGACCCCTGATCGCCGCCGGTCTTTTTCGCAGCCGATGGCTTTCTGGCAACAGGCGCATTCCGCCCGATGGCAAACCGACCGTCCTGAAACTCGATCTCAAGCGATTTGGCCTTTTTCGCAGCCGCCAGTTTTGTGATCACAGACTGGTTGTCATCGCGTATCACCGCATAACCACGCCGTAAAGTCTGCTTGTAGCCAAGCGTCAACCGCAGCCGCTCGAGCCCGTCAAGCCGGCTGCGCCGACGCTCGACTCCGGTTCGTGCAGCGGTTGAGAAAGCGCTTGCAACCCGTTCAAGATACGCACTTTTTTCAGATATCGCCCGCCGGATGGATTGCAGCCGCAGCCCTGCCGATGCCTCGGTCAGCTTGACCCGTTTGATCTGGGTCGCAGCACGCAAGCCACCCGGCAGGCGGGCCGAAAGATGATCGAGCCGCTGGCTTTGGGCGGTCACGATATCGGCTGGTTTGGGCAAGGCCCGCGCCAGATCGCGCAATCTTTGGCGGCGGTTTTGCAGGTTCAAGCTGACGGCACGCACCCCTTCCAGTTTCGCCAGATGCGCCAGCAATTCCGAGCGCACCGGAACCGCCAGTTCCGCCGCCGCCGTGGGCGTCGGCGCGCGCTGGTCCGAGGCGTGATCGATCAGCGTCGTGTCGGTTTCATGCCCGACCGCCGAAATCAGCGGTATGGTGCTGGATGCCGCTGCCCGCACCACGATTTCTTCGTTGAAGCCCCACAAATCCTCGACCGAACCACCACCACGCGCCACAATCAGCAAATCGGGCCGCGGGATCGCACCGCCCTTTGCCAGAGCGTTGAACCCTTCAATCGCCGCTGCCACCAAAGGCGCACATTGTTCGCCCTGAACCGGCACGCCCCAAATCAGAACCTTGCGCGGAAACCGGTCCCGCAACCGGTGCAGAATATCGCGGATCACAGCACCCGAGGGCGAGGTGATGACCCCGATCACCTCGGGCAAATAGGGGATCGGTTTTTTGCGCGACGCGTCAAACAAGCCCTCGGCTGCCAGCGCCAACTTGCGTTTTTCCAGCATCGCCATCAGCGCGCCGACACCGGCAGGTGCGATGTTTTCGATAATCATCTGATAGCGCGACTGGCCCGGGAACGTGGTCAGACGACCGGTCGCAACCACCTCCATCCCCTCTTCGGGCTTGGTGCGCAGGCGCGACGCGACACCCTTCCAGATCACGCCATTCAGAACCGCGCGATCATCCTTGAGGTCAAGATAGATATGCCCCGACGCCGGGCGCGATACACGGCCGATTTCACCCCTGATCCGTACATGCGAAAACTCGCCCTCGATCATGCGCTTGACCACGCCGGAAATCTCGGAAACCGAAAACTCGGGCGCGTTTTGCCCCTCGGCGGGGTCGTCAATCAGTTTGGACATGAAGCCTCGCTTGTAACTTTTCCACCGCCATCTTAGACCCCACACAAGGTGGAGGAAACGATGAATATTCTTATACTCGGAAGTGGCGGGCGGGAACATGCACTGGCCTGGGCGATCAAACAGAACCCGAAATGTGACCGGCTGATTTGCGCGCCGGGCAATGCGGGCATGGACCAGATCGCCGATTGCGCCTCGCTTGATATTCTGGATGGCGGTGCAGTGCGCGATTTTTGCATGGAAAACGCGGTGGATTTCGTGGTGATCGGGCCGGAAGCGGCGCTTGTGGCCGGTGTTGCCGACAAGCTGCGCGAAGCTGGCATTCTGACCTTTGGGCCATCGCAAGCGGCGGCGGAGCTTGAGGCGTCAAAAGCCTTCACCAAAGAGGTCTGCAAAGCGGCAGGCGCGCCAACGGCAGGTTATGCCCGTTTCACCAATGCCAAATCCGCGCGCGACTATGTTCTGGCGCAAGGCGCGCCAATTGTTGTCAAGGCCGATGGTCTTGCGGCAGGCAAGGGCGTGGTCGTGGCGATGACGCGCAAGCAGGCGCTGGATGCTGTCGACAATATGTTTGACGGCGCGTTTGGCGACGCTGGTGCCGAGGTGGTGATTGAGGAGTTCATGGAGGGCGAAGAAGCCTCGCTTTTCGTGCTTTGCCACGGGGAAACTGCGCTGAGCATGGGCAGCGCGCAGGATCACAAGCGGGTTTTTGAGGGCGATAAGGGGCCAAATACCGGCGGCATGGGCGCCTATTCCCCGGCCCCGATCCTGCCCGCAAGCCTTGAGGTCAAGGTGATGGATCAGATGATCCGCCCGACTTTGGCCGAAATGGCGCGGCGCGGCACGCCGTTTCAGGGCATGCTTTTCGCGGGCCTGATGATAAAAGACGGCCGCGCACGGCTGGTTGAATATAACGTGCGCTTTGGCGATCCGGAATGCCAGGTTCTGTGCATCCGCCTTGGCGCCCAGGTGCTGGATTTATTGCTGGCATGTGCCGAAGACCGGCTGCATGAAACCCGCGTTTCATTCGCCGATGACCATGCCATGACTGTGGTTCTGGCGACTAAAGGCTATCCCGGAGCGTATGAAAAAGGCAGCGAGATCAAAGGGCTGGATGCGTTGCCATCGTCCTCCATGCAGGAGGTTTTCCACGCCGGAACCGCCCTGAATGACGGGCAGATGCAAGCCATTGGTGGGCGGGTTCTGAACGTCACCACGCGGGCGGAAAGCCTTGGGCAGGCCCGTGATCTGGCTTATGATTTGGTGGATGCGATTGACTGGCCTGAAGGGTTTTGCAGGCGCGATATTGGCTGGCGGGCACTTTAGGGGGTCG
>JAADIC010000174.1 GCA_013151535.1 Alphaproteobacteria bacterium
ACAAAATGCGACCGTCCCAAATCCGAGGCCAGTTGCGCATTGACCAGCGTTGGCAGGATTTTCTCGACCCTCAGAAAGGCCAGCGATACATCGACAATACCAACCATCAGCACCGACCAGAAGAAGGCGCGGATCAGGTATTTGTTGAAATTATGCAGCTTGCGTGCGTCCCAGCGCAACGAGGTGTCGCCCGAACGTAGCACATAAAACACCGCCAGACCGATCGCCACCATATAGACCAGAACCGGTACAATCGCAGCGCTGCCACCACCCGAAAAGATACTGCTGGCAAAGGGGTAATCAAAGCCGACCGTCAAAACATTGTTGATAAGATAGGCCGCCAGAGCGCCAATTATGGACCAGCCGAAAATGCGTGCAATCGGTGCAGGTTCCCCAAACTGCGGTATCTCCGCAAGTTCATCCGTAACAGCCATGTGCCCCCCCAAATCATTCACCCTGACCAGACCCGTGACGCCCGCAAGACAGGCCATCCGTTGGCTTTTTCAGCCGCATTTTCTGGAAACTGGCAGGAAAAGGACGGGGCCAAAGCCCCGCCCGGTTTTCGTGTGGTTCGCCCTGATTAACTCAGGCCGAGAACGCGGTTGCGCTGGTTGACAAATGTGCCCTCAAACTGGGCCATCATGGTGCCTGTTTCGCGCAGGCTTGCCTGGAACGAATCATCGATCTTGGCTGCCAGTGCAGAATGCGCACGGGTTTCCGCGATCACTTCAGCAGAAGCCTCGCCAAACGCGTCCCAGATGTCATCGTTGAACGCACGAACCTGAACGCCATTCTCTGTAATGAGCTTGTTGAGGTACTCACCGTTTTTCGCGATGTTCTCTTCGTGAGACGCTGCGTGCTCTTCATAACACGCGGCTTCGATGACGGCTTGTTCCCAATCGGACAGACCTTCCCACCAGGCTTTGTTCATGCCAAAGGCAAGACCGCCACCTGGCTCGTGGAAACCACCAGTATAGTAGTATTTGGCCGCTTCATAGAATTTCATGAAGTAGTCATTATAGGGGCCAACCCACTCGGTCGCATCAATCGCGCCAGAGACCAGGTTTTCATAAATCTGACCACCCGGAAGCGAAACGGTTGAGACACCCAGCTTGGACATCGCGTTGCCGCCAAGGCCCGGAATTCGCATTTTCAGACCTTTCAGGTCCTCTGGCGAATTGATTTCCTTGTTGAACCAGCCACCGGCCTGCGTGCCGGTCGAACCGCACATCAGAGCTTTCAGGCCGAATCCGCCTGAAATTTCGTCCCACAATTCCTGACCACCGCCAAATTTGATCCAGGCGTTCCACTGTGGTGTCGTCATGCCAAACGGCATCGTGGTGAAATAAGTGAAGCCCGGGTGCTTACCACCCCAATAATAATCCGCAGCGATATAGGCCTGCGAGTTGCCCGAGGCAACTTCGTCAAAGCTGTCAAATGCGCCAACACGTTCGCCAGCGGCGAAGTATTCGACATTCAACGCGCCATCGGACAATTGGCCGATACGCGCAGCCAGACGTTGGGCGGAAATACCGAGGCCGGGGAAATCCCGCGGCCAGGTCGATACGATTGTCAATGTTTTACCATGATTTGCGGCAACCGCAGGGGTTGCCAGCGCGGCACCTGCACCAACAAGTGCGGCACCTCTTAGAAACTTACGACGTTCCATGTTTTATGAGTCCTCCGTGTTTTCTCATATTTCTTAACCTTGGCGGCCTAAGGGTCTGCGCCCTCTTCCCAGCGTGTTCTCCCGACCGCCTCTGTATAATGCCTTGGCAAGCCCGAATAAAGCAACAGCTTTTCTGACCTTTGTCGCACCAACCCTAGGCAATTCGCGTGAAAGTGTTCACGGCTGATCCGGTTTCCCGCCGATATTTTACAAATCAAAGGTTAACGCCCTCTATTTGGTAATTATTGTACTTAAACTGCGGGGGAATTCAAATTTTCGGCAAGCCGATTCTTTGCACTAAAATTCCGCTATTGGGCGTTTTGAGGCGCGGTTGCGCCGAATTCACCCCGAATCCCGCCGGTAATACTGCACAAAATTGCGCAAAATGCGTTCCGGCATATGCACATCCTCGGCGTGGCACATGGCAATCAGCGCCTCGGCCTCATGCGCCGGAAAATAACCACGATGTTGGTAAATACCGATCCTGACCGCAAAACCATCGCTGTCAGCCTCGGGGTGAAACTGGGTTGCATAGACGTTTTGGCCGTAGCGGATGATCTGATAGCGGCATGTGGGCGAGGCGGCCAGATGCGCGCACCCCTCAGGCAGGTTCTGCGCCGCCTCTTTATGGCCGACAAAGGCGCGAAAACTGTCGGGCAGGCCCGCCAGCATCGGATCGGATTGCCCTTCTTTGGTCAGCCTGCAGGTCACCGCGCCCACCGGCTCGCTGTATTTCTCTTTGCTGACGGTCGCCCCCAGATGATGGGCCAGAATACCGATGCCGTAACAACAGCCCATGAACGGGAAATCGCGCGCGACAATTGTCGGCATCAAACCCAGAACCGCCGCCTCGATGCGCCGCTCAACAGGGGTTTTCTTATCCTCGGGGTCGCTGATACAGCCCGGACCACCGCCCACGATAACGCCAGAATAGTTATCAAGATCAAGGTCTTGCGGTATATCCTGCTGATCCAGCCGGATGCGATGCACGTCTTGTGCCGGCAGCTCCCCCTTGGTCAGAAAGGCCGCGAATTCGTCATCCGAGGCAGCGGTTTCGGGGCGCAGTTGCAAGATTAGAAAGGGTTTCATCGGTGCCGTCATCGTTATGCCTTGGTTGTGCCGCCTCAATTGCCGCAACTTTGCTGTGATCGTCAAGCGATTAGGCGTTTGCGTGGTTCCAATTGGCCTGCACTCAACCTAGACTGCACAAAAACAGGCAGGTTAGGGTTAATCATGGTTGCATGCGTCATTCCGGTCAAACCGTTCGATCTGGTGCTGTTTGGGGCCACCGGCGATCTGGCCCAGCGCAAAATCCTGCCGGGGCTGTTTCAGCGTTTCACCGTTGGCCAGATGCCGGATCAGGCGCGCATCATCGGCGCGGCGCGCAGCGCGCTTTCCGGTAACGCGTTTCGCACGGCATTAAGCGCCTCGATCCTCAAGGCGATCCCCGATGCGGTGGCGGGTGACATTACCGCGTTTCTGGAGCATGTCACTTACATCAGTATCGACGCGCGTGGTGAACGGGGTTGGGCCGATCTGGCCAAAACCCTGCGCAAGGACGTGATCCGCGCCTTTTACCTGTCGGTTGGCCCGTCGCTGTTCGCCCCGATTGCCGCACGCCTGAAAACCAGCGGCATGACCACGCGCGAGGCCCGCATCGTGGTGGAAAAACCGTTCGGCCATGATCTCAACTCGGCCCACGCGCTGAACGCCGAGCTTGGCCAGTGCTTCAGCGAGGGGCAGATTTACCGGATCGACCATTACTTGGGCAAGGAAACCGTGCAAAATCTGATGGCTTTGCGCTTTGCCAATGCGCTGTTTGAACCCTTGTGGAACAGCCAGCATATCGACCATGTGCAGATCACCGTGGCCGAAAGCCTTGGGGTCAAGGGGCGCGGCGAATATTATGACAAGTCGGGTGCCTTGCGCGATATGGTGCAGAACCACCTGATGCAGCTTTTGTGCCTGACGGCGATGGAGCCGCCATCGCGGTTTGAACCAAACGCGGTGCGCGATGAAAAGTTGAAGGTGATCCGCGCGCTTGATCCGGTGGCCCCGGGTGACATTGTGCGCGGCCAGTATCGCGCCGGAAACGGCGATGAAAGCTATCGTGACCACGCCGCCAATCCCAACAGTCGCAGCGAATGTTTCGTGGCGATGAAGGTGCAGGTCTCCAACTGGCGCTGGGCCGGCACGCCGTTCTATCTGCGCACCGGCAAGAAACTGCGCGCCCGCATGTCGGAAATCGCGGTGGTGTTTCGCGACCCGCCGCATTCGATCTTTCCGGCCATGCAGAACCGGCGCGGCAACGCCTTAATCATCCGCCTACAACCGGATGAGGGCATCACCCTCAGAATGACTATCAAAGACCCGGGCCCCGGCGGCATGCGTCTGACCGAGGTGCCGCTTGATATGACCTTCGCCGAGGCTTTGGGCAGCGACGTCATCGTGCCGGACGCTTACGAGCGCCTGATTATGGATGTCATTCGCGGCGATCAAACCCTGTTCATGCGCGGCGACGAGGTTGAAGCCGCATGGGACTGGATCGACCCGATCGAGCAGGACTGGGCCGAAAGCAGCGCCAAACCCGCGCCATACGACCCCGGCGGTTCCGGCCCTGAGGACGCGCTGATGCTGATGCACCGCGACGCCCGGCGCTGGCGCGAGATCGGCGGCTGAATGGTCGGGTTCATCGAATATCGAAACCGCGACGGGCTGGCGCAAGGTTTGGCGGCACTGGTGGCGGGGCAATTGGCGGTGGCACTGGCCGATCAGGGTCGCGCGACTTTGGTGGTGCCGGGTGGAACCACGCCGGGGCCGTTTCTGCGGCTTTTATCGGATGCAGCGATTGACTGGGGAAACGTGCGCGTGATGCTGAGCGACGAGCGGTTCGTACCGGAAACCTCGAAGCGCTCCAACACCCGCCTGCTGCGCGAAACTTTGTTGCAGGGACCAGCGGCGGCGGCCAGTTTGGTCCCGTTGGTGGCAGAAGGGACCTCGCCGGAAGATGTGATCGCAGTTTTGACGGATGCAATCAAAACCGCCCTGCCAATCGACGTTTGTGTGCTGGGCATGGGCGCGGATATGCACACTGCCAGCCTGTTTCCCGGTGCCGATCGTTTGGATGAGGCACTCGATCCCGACAGCAAAGCCGTGCTGTTGCCCATGCGCGCAACCGGTGCACCAGAGCCGCGCCTGACCCTGACCGCGCAGGTTTTGCGCGCGACGAAAAAAACCCATATCCTGATCGCCGGGCGCAACAAGAAACGCGCGTTTGAGGTGGCAGAGCAGCAAGGCCCAAGCACCGCTGCCCCGATCCGCGCCATTCTGACCGGCCCGGGTGAGATCACGATCCATTACGCAGATTAGGAGGCCATAATGGCCCTGAACGACACCATAAAACGCGTCACCGAGCGGATTTCAGAACGCAGCGAAACCAGCCGCGCCGCCTATCTTGCCGCCATGCAATCAGCGCGCGACACCGGCCCCAATCGCGGCCATCTGTCGTGCAGCGCGCAGGCCCATGCCTATGCTGGCGCGGGGCAGGATCAGGCCGCACTGGCGCGCGAAACAGCCGGAAATCTCGGCATCGTCAGCGCCTATAATGACGTCCTGTCGGCGCACCAACCGTTTGAACATTTCCCCGACCTGATCCGCCAGGCGGCGCGTGACATCGGCGCGACCGCCCAAATGGCGGGCGGGGTTCCGGCGATGTGTGACGGGGTCACGCAGGGATATGCGGGCATGGAGCTCAGCCTGTTTTCGCGCGATG
>JAADIC010000272.1 GCA_013151535.1 Alphaproteobacteria bacterium
TTTTCAGGCCTCAAGCCTTGAAAATCGGGCGTTTTTGCCCAATATATCCCCCAAGAAGCGGCGCAAACGCGCTGTTGAAACCGCACTCCGCGCGTTTCACCTTAAATGGAGGGTCAAATGGCCGAATTCGAGACTGTCCGGCGCGCCGCCGCCGGCACACGTACACAAGCGATTGACGAAGGTCTTCGCGCGTATATGAACAAGGTCTATGGCCTGATGTCTGTGGCCATGGTGATTACCGGCGTCATTTCGATGCTGATGGCCGGTATCGCTTCAACCTCCGATCCATCGCAAGCGGTTGCCCAGCTCCGCAATGGCGTGATGCTGACCGATGTTGGCTCAGCGCTTTATTTGTCCGGCCTGAAATGGGTCGTTCTGTTGGCGCCGCTTGGTATGGTGTTGTATCTTTCCAGCCGCATCAACAAGATCTCGACCGCAACCGCACAGATCCTGTTCTGGGTCTATGCCGGTCTGGTTGGTGTATCCATCAGCTCGATCTTTTTGATCTATACCGGTGAATCCGTCGCCTCCACCTTCTTTATCACCGCCATCGGTTTTGCCTCGCTCAGCCTTTATGGCTACACCACCAAGCGGGACCTGTCCGGCATGGGCTCGTTCCTGATAATGGGCGTGGTTGGTTTGCTGGTCGCAATGGTCGTCAACATCTTCCTGCAATCGGCCGCGATCATGTTCGCGATCTCGATCCTTGGGGTGCTGATTTTTGCTGGCCTGACAGCCTATGACACCCAGAAAATCAAGTCTGTTTATCTGGCGATGGCGGCTTCTGGCAATCAGGAGTTTCTGGGCAAGTCGGCGATCATGGGGGCACTCAACCTCTATCTCGACTTCCTGAACATGTTCCTGCTCTTGCTGATGCTGTTTGGCAATCGCAACTAACGAAGCGTCAATCTTTACAATTGAAGGCCGGAAAGGGAGACTTTTCCGGCCTTTTTCGTGAACAGGATACCCGATACCCGATGGACCCGATCTTTCTCCCCGCCACCACCTTCGCCGCCATCTGGACGGGCGGCATATTATTCGCCCTGACCATCGCCATCGGCATGATCCGCAAGCGCGAAAAAATCTCGCGCGGGGATGGTGGCGACAACCATTTCGCCAAACGCCAGCGCGGCCATGCCAACGCGGTTGAGCAAATCCCGATCACCCTGATCCTGCTGGCATTGGCCGAGCTGCAAGGCGGCCCCGTCTGGCTGGTCTGGAGCATCGCCATCGGCCTTGGCTTTGGGCGCAGTTGTCACGCCATCCAGTTCTGGTTCAAAGGTGCTCCGTTCATCTTGCGCCCGGTCGGGGTGACCGTCACGCTGGGCGCGCAATTGGCGGCGTTGGTCTGGCTGGTAGCGGTGTTTTTCTAGGGGCTGGCGTCACACAGCCGGCATTTGCTGGGTCGCGCAATGAACCCCGCCCCCCAACTCACCCAACGCGTCAGCGTTCAGCATAATCACCTCGCGCCCGGGATAGTGTTCTTTCAGGGCGGCCGCCGCCATCTGGTCGGAGACTTTATCGCCAAATTGCGAGGCAATCACCGCGCCGTTGCAGACATAGTAATTCACATAAGAGGCGACAAATTCGACGTCGTCGATCCGGCGCTTAACCGGTTCCGGGATCACGGTGACGGACAAACCCGCCTGCAACAGGGCCTTGTGGGTTTTCAGCGCCGCCTTGTGAAACGGATCATAGGGGTCGGGCTTGTCCGGCAGGTTCATCAAAACCCGGCCCGGGGCGGTAAAACGGGCCAATCCGTCAATGTGGTAATCCGTGATATCCCAGCCAGACAGCCCATCCGCCCAGATCATCCGCTCTGCCCCGTAAGCCGCCAGCAATCTGGCCTCGATCTGGTCGCGGCTTAGATCGGGGTTGCGATTGTTGTTCACCCACGAGCTTTCGTGCGCCATCAGCAAGCCCTTGCCGTCCTGCTCCACACCGCCCGCCTCACCAATCAAACCGGAGGGCAACAGCGCCAGCCCAAGGCGCTGTGCGACCTTGGCCGCGATATTCTTGTCGTGTGTGTTGACCTGTTTCTCACCCCAGCCATTAAACTGGATTTGGCTGACAGCCAGCTTGCCGCCCGGCCCAACCACAAAAACCGGCCCGGAATCCCGCGCCCATAAATCCTCGGTCTCGATATCCCAAAGTTCGATTTTTTGCGAAAGATGTTTGCGGGCCTGCGGGTGATGGGATTTTCCGACAAGCATCATAACCGGCTCGAATTCAACAATCGTGTTGGCGATATCGGCGATGGTTTGCTGGGTGATGGCCAGAAAATCCCCATCGGGGTAAACCTGACGGCTGACCGGCCATTGCATGAATGTTGCGCTATGGCGGGCGTCCTCTGCGGGCATGACAAAACTGTCGGGCAAAACGGCAAGCGCCTCCTTTGAGAAAAGTGCCAGCAGCGATGCGACACTGCCCGTCATCAGTAATTTTCGCCGGTCCATCCGCGCCTCTCTGACCTACCTGAGTCACAGATTAGCATTCAAACGCGTATGCCCCAAACGAAAAAAGCGACCCGTCAGGGGCCGCTTTCAATCGTTACACAAAAGGCTGACCTACTTGATCTTGCCTTCTTTATACTCAACATGTTTGCGCACAACCGGGTCGTACTTCATCTTGACCATCTTTTCGGTCATGGTGCGGGCGTTTTTCTTGGCCACATAAAAGTGCCCGGTATCCGCAGTTGAATTCAGGCGGATTTTAATCGTGGTTGGCTTTGCCATTTTATGTCTCCTGTCGCGGCGGTCCCGCGTGTTGGCGACTCCGTATCGGCCGCCCTGAAATCTGAACTTGCCTTTTATACGCCTCTGGGGGGCAGTCAAGGCCGGAAATATACGCGGATGGCCTGTAAGCCGGATTCTGTTCGTCCCGGACCTTGATCCGGGATCTGATGACCATTCCTCTGGTCCCGCTGTTGCCAACGGGATCAAGCTGCCGACCCGGGCCTCTGGGCCAGAAAACCCTGGGCGCGAACGCCCGCAAGACCCCTATTTGGCATTGCTCCGGGTGGGGCTTGCCATGCGGGCGCTGTTGCCAGCCCCCCGGTGGGCTCTTACCCCACCTTTTCACCCTTGCCCCCGACTTGATCGGGGGTTTCCCTCCGATATCGCCGATGGCGGTCTGTTCTCTGTGGCGCTTTCCCTCGGGTTGCCCCGGCCGGGCGTTACCCGGCACCCTTTTTCTGTGGAGTCCGGACTTTCCTCGCGCCTTTTGCAAAGCACGCGGTCATCCGGCCATCCGCGTAGGCCTGATCTAGGGATTGTCAGGCGTCAGGTCAACGGCGAAGCGGTTTGCCAGATCGTGGATCATGGCGCGGTCGATGGCATCGAGTGGCCCCGTGGCATAGGGGCGGAACCGCAGACGGAAGGCGGCCAACACTGGTTCAAGGTCAGAATTGCCCACAGGATAACCGAACCTGCGCGCATCTTTCAGAAAATCGCCTTTTGCGCCCACTTTGGGCCAAACTGACAATCCGCCAAGCGCCAGTCGCCGCCAATCGAATTTCGCACCGGGATCAAACTTGCGCGTCGGTGCCATATCGGAATGCGCAATCACTGCTTGCGGCTTGATGTCGTGTCGGTTGAGGATGCCAGCCAGCAAGCCTTCCAAGGCCGCCATCTGCGGCTCGGGAAACGGTGGGAAAGCCAGCAATGGCCCACCATTGGCCAGCTCGATCCCGATGGAATGGGAATTCACATCAACCGTGCCCCCCCAACACCCGGCCCCCGCATGCCAAGCGCGCATATCCTCGTCAACCAGTTGATAAACCTCACCGTTTTCGCCGATCACATAATGGGCTGAAACCTCGTTTTCCGGCGCACAGAGGCGTTTCAATACCGCCGCGCAAGTTTGCATCGCAGTGTGGTGAAGCACCACCATATCCGGCGGCTTGCCGTGACGGCGGGCGGTGAAATTGGGGCTTGGGTGCCGGATCATCGCGATCCCTAATTCACCAGCTTCCGATAGGTTTCGGGCGTCCAGTCACAAGCGAACCCGTCGCCATCCGGATCAAGGCTTCTGCTGTCGCGCTTTGGCCCTCCGGCCTCAAGAAACGCCAGTTGCGCAATATCGGCAGTCTTGTATTTCCTGCAATTCTTTTCCGCCAGCTTTGCAGCCAAAGGATTGCCGCGCTTATAGATTTTCTCGCCCACCTCGTTGGTGGTCGCCAGTGCATATTGCACCACATTGGCCGATTTACCTTTGCGCTTTGGCAGGGCGGTTTTTTCCACAACCGTGTAAACCTCGCTTGCGGCTTTGATGCGGGCCTCGTCATCCTTGGCGGTCACCGCCTCGGTTACCGCAGTGAAATCCTGGGTGTTGGAGATATCCGGATTTTCGTTCAAAACCACAATCGTCGTCTCGTCCTGCGCTGCGCCGTCTTCGACAATCGCGGTTTCATCGGTGGCAACTTCGGTTGTCGCTGTTTCCACCTTCGGTGGTTTTGTCTCCACCGCGCCATCATTTGCAAAGTCGTTGCACGCCGCCAGAAACCCAAGGGCCAGAAATGCCAGTACCAGTCGCATCATGTCATCCAATCAGAAAGACGTTGTTTTCAGCCTCTTACCACCATTGCGCCGGTTTTGAAACAAAGCCCGTCGCCTGTTCCAGCGCATAGGCGGAATTCAGCAAATCACCCTCTTCCCACGGGCGGCCGATCAGTTGCAGGCCAAGCGGCAAACCATCGGCTGACAGGCCCGCAGGCACCGAGATACCCGGCAAACCGGCCAGATTGACCGTGACCGTGAACACATCGTTCAGAAACATCTTGATCGGGTCCGCTTCGTCCATCTCGCCAAGGCCAAAGGCGGCAGAAGGGGTGGCAGGGGTCAGGATGCAATCGATTCCGTCTGCAAACACCGCCTCGAAATCCTGTTTTATCAGGGTGCGCACGCGCTGGGCGCGGCGGTAATAGGCGTCGTAAAACCCGGCCGACAGAACGTAAGCGCCGATCATCACGCGGCGCTGAACTTCGGGGCCAAAACCTTCGGCGCGGGTGCGTTCATACATTTCGGTGATGCCGTCGCCTGCCTGCAATTTGGCCCGGTGGCCATAGCGCACACCATCATAACGCGCCAGATTGCTTGAGGCTTCGGCGGGGGCGATCACATAATAGGCCGGTAGCGCGTATTTGGTGTGAGGCAGGGTCACGTCAACGATTTGCGCCCCGGCATCGCGCAGCATTTCAGCCCCTTGCGACCACAGCTTTTCGATCTCGCTTGGCATCCCGTCCAAGCGGTATTCCTTTGGAATCCCGATCTTTTTGCCGCGAATATCACCGCTCAACGCCGCCTCGAAATTCGGCACGGCCAGATCGGCGCTGGTGCTGTCCTTCGGGTCATGGCCGCACATCGCCTCAAGCATAATCGCGCTGTCACGCACGGTTCTGGTCATCGGTCCCGCCTGATCCAGCGAGGAGGCAAAGCCGATCACCCCCCAGCGTGAACAGCGCCCATAGGTGGGCTTGATGCCGACAATGCCGGTGAACGCCGCTGGTTGGCGGATCGAACCACCGGTATCAGTGCCGGTCGCGCCAAGGCACAGATCGGCGGCAACCGCAGCGGCGGATCCACCCGAGGACCCCCCGGGGGTCAAATCCATATTGCTGCCGGCCTTTTTCCAGGGGCTTGAAACCGGCCCATAGGTCGAAGTTTCGTTGGATGAGCCCATGGCGAATTCGTCCATATTGAGCTTGCCCAGCATGACCGCACCACGATCCCAAAGCTGGGCCGTGATCGTGCTTTCATAGCCGGGCTTGAAGCCGGTCAGAATTTTCGATCCGGCCTGGCTGGCCACACCCTTGGTGCAGAACAAATCCTTGATACCCAACGGAATGCCGCACATATCAGGTGCCGCGCCCTTGGCGATGCGCTGATCGGCGGCCTTGGCTTGGGCGCGCGCAATGTCGTAGCTTTTGGTTGAAAAGGCGTTCAAAGCGTCAGCGCCGTCAATGGCCGCAATGCAAGCCTCGGTGATGTCAACCGAGGTCAGATCGCCCTTGCGCATTTGATCGCGCGCATCCGCGATGGTCAGTTTTGTAAGCTCGCTCATGGTCTATTCCACCACTTTCGGCACGGCAAAAAACCCTTCGCGGGTGTCGGGTGCATTGGCCAGAATTTCCTGCGGGTATCCGCCATCGGTCACCACGTCTTTGCGGCGCTTCAGAGCCATCGGTGTGACCGATGTCATCGGCTCAACACCCTCAACATCAACCTCGTTCAACTGCTCCATGAAGCCGATGATATTGCTCAACTCACCCGCCAGATTTTCAAGCTCGCTTTCGGCGACTTCAATACGGGCCAGATGCGCCACCTTGCG
>JAADIC010000316.1:0-2882 GCA_013151535.1 Alphaproteobacteria bacterium
CCGTCACCGCGAAACAATCACCGACGCTGGGGATCGGCAGCTTGTGTTTGCGCGCATAAAGCAACCCGGCCACCATCACCCCGAGGAAGCCTCCGTGAAACGACATTCCGCCTTGCCAAACCTTAGGAATATCAAGCGGATAGGCCATATAATAGACGGGATCATAAAATAGCACAAAGCCAAGACGGCCGCCGATAATAACCCCAAGAATGACCCAAGTCAGCAGATCCTCCACCTGTTTTGGCGTCATGGGTGGTTTCTTTTTCAGCCACAGATTGGGGTTATTCACCAGTACCACAACCCAGCGCCACGCCAGCACCAGCCCGACGATATAGGCCAGCGCGTACCAGCGCAGGGCCAGCTCGACCGGGCCAAGCTGGAAGGAAAAAATGGAAGGAAAAAATCTCGGGCGAAATATTGGGGAATTGCAGGACGTATTGCACGATTTGCCTCTTTTTTGGGTGCGTATTCCTGTGCGATTAGGCCAAGATATGTCAACCGCAACCTTGGCAAATCTGCGTGAACGGCCCATATAGGGCGTAATCCCGCCGAATGGTGGTTAAGATGGAGGTTGTGATGCAGACGCGTAACAAGATTATAGACGATATTTCCGCCTTGATGAACAACGCCGTGGGCGTGGCGCAAGGGGCCAAGGACGAGGCCGAAACCGCCATGAAAAGCTGGATGGATCGCTGGCTTGCCGATCGTAACTTCGTCACCCGCGAAGAATTTGATGCGGTCAGGATGATGGCGCAAAAGGCACGCGAAGAAAACGCGGTGCTTGCGGCCCGGCTTGATGCGCTGGAATCAGCGGCCAAGCCAAAGGCAAAACCACGCGCCAAGGCCAAACCGGCAGCCGCCAAAAAGTAGGATCATGCCTGTGGCCCGACATTTCTGTGGATAAGGTGAAAGCTGTCCACAGATTTGCCACAGAATTGTTCCTGGCGGGCGTTTTTCCTTTACAGGGCAGGTTTTTCCAACCACCATATCTTGTAAGGTCGCCATCCCAAGACGCGACCACTAGTGAGGCATTCTGTTCGCAGCGGAGGTAACGTCCGCGCGGACGACAGGAACAGGAGCAGGATATGGCCCATCTTGAGCAGCATTTTGACAGCGTTGAAATCCATCCGATCGACATCGTGGAAACCCTCGCCGAACACCACGCCTGGGATTTTGACCGGGTCGGGGACGACCAGATCGCCATGGCGATCGAGGCCCAGTGGCGCACCTATTCGATCACGCTGGCCTGGTCCTCTTTTGATGAAACTTTGCGTATGGTTTGCTCGTTTGAAATGGAGCCACCCAGGGAGCGCCTTCCAGCGCTGTTTGAAACCCTGAACGCGGCCAATGACAAATGCTGGGCCGGTGGCTTTACCCTGTGGGCCGAACAAAACCTGATGGTCTATAAATACGGTCTGGTTCTGACCGGGGGTGAGGTTGCGGGGGCGGCGCAGATTAACCATTTGGTGGATGTGGCCGTCAGCAATTGCGAGCGGTTTTATCCGGCATTTCAATTGGTCTGCTGGGGTGATGAAACCCCCGAGGCGGCGATGCGGGTTGCGATTGAACAGGCTTTCGGAACCGCCTAATATCGCGCCAAAATTGACGCGGGGAATTCTCAAAATGGATCAAGTAAATGATCGCGGCCTTGTGCTGCTGGGCTGTGGCAAGATGGGCTCGGCCATGCTGACCGGCTGGCTCAAAGCCGGATTGCGGCTGGAAAACACCTATGTGCTGGATCCCTACCCGTCGGACTGGGTGCAGAGACTGGCGGCTAAGGGCTTGAATTTGAACACGGATTTACCAGCTTCACCGGCGATCTGCGTTCTGGCTGTCAAGCCGCAGATGATGGGCGAAGCCTTGCCGCGTTTGCAAGCGCTGGGTGGCGGGGATGTGTTGTTTCTGTCAATCGCGGCGGGCACATCTATTGCGACATTCGAGGCAGCGTTGGGCGAGGGTACGCCGATCATTCGCGCCATGCCGAACACGCCTGCGGCGGTCGGCCACGGCATCACGGCGCTGGTTGGCAGCGGAAATGTCGATGGCGCGGGCATGGATTTGGCCGCGCGCCTGTTGTCAGCCGTCGGGCAAACCGTGCGGCTTGAGGATGAGGCGCAGATGGATGCGGTGACGGCGGTTTCCGGCTCTGGCCCGGCTTATGTTTTTCACCTTATCGAAACGTTGGCCGCGGCAGGTGTTGCTGAAGGCCTGTCGGCGGACCTGTCCATGAAACTGGCCTTGGCAACGGTGGCGGGGGCTGGTGATTTGGCCGAAAACGCTGATGAAAACGTGACGCAATTGCGGGTCAACGTAACCTCGCCCGGTGGCACCACGGCGGCGGCGCTTGCGGTTTTGATGGATGATAAAACCGGCTTTCCGCCCCTTCTGAAACGCGCGGTGGCAGCAGCGGCGGCGCGTGGTCGCGCGTTGGGGAAAGCCTGATGCCGGCAGATACACCCTTGATTACATTCGATGATTTCCTGAAAGTCGATATTCGCGCTGGTAAGGTGATCCGCGCCGAACCCTACCCCGAAGCGCGGGTTCCGGCGATCAAACTGTGGCTCGATTTCGGGGCCGAGATCGGTGAAAAGAAATCCTCGGCCCAGATCGTGGCGCATTATTCGCCGGATGATCTGGTGGGCCGAACTGTCATGGCTGTGGTTAACTTTTCACCCCGCCAGATCGGTAAATTCATGTCCGAAGTGCTGGTGCTGGGTGTGGCCGATGCCGATGGCAACGTGGTTCTTCTACGCCCCGACAAAGATGTGGAAACCGGCGCAAGGATGTATTGATGGCCAAACCGACCCTTCTGATTACCCGGCCATTGCCAGAACCGGTGCTGAAAGCCGCGCAAAAGGTTTGCGACGTTACCATGCAGCCGG
>JAADIC010000316.1:2897-8331 GCA_013151535.1 Alphaproteobacteria bacterium
TTACCGCGTTGATGATTGTGCCATGGCGCTGGTGAAATTTGACGCGGTGCTGGCCACCCTTGGCGACAGTTTCAATGCGGATGCCTTTGCTGGTGCGCTGGTGTGCAAATGCCGCTTGATCGCCAATTTCGGCGTTGGTTTCAACCATATCGACATCAGGGCCGCTGCCGGAAAGAATATCACCGTCACCAACACGCCGGGCGCTGTTACCGATGCCACGGCGGATATTGCCATGACGCTGATCCTGATGGCGGCGCGCCGCGCAGGCGAGGGCGAGCGGTTGGCGCGCTCGGGCCAATGGCAGGGCTGGCATCCGACACAGATGCTCGGCACCCATATCGGCGGCAAGATGCTTGGCATCATCGGCATGGGGCGTATCGGCCAAGCGATAGCGCGCCGCGCCCATTTTGGCTTTGGCATGGATATCGTGTTTTACAATCGCTCCTTCATCAAAGATTGCGGTATTCCCGGCGCGCGCCAGTTGGAGAGCATTTCCGCACTTATGGCCCAAAGTGATTTCATTTCCGTTAACGTGCCGGGATCCCCCGAAAATCACCACCTGATCGATGCCAAAGTCCTTTCCGCCGCCAAGCCGGGCCAAATACTGGTTAATACCGCGCGCGGCGATGTGATCGACGAGGCGGCTTTGATCGACGCTTTGCAGGCCGGAAAGCTGGCCGGTGTGGGCCTTGATGTGTTTGAAAACGAACCATTTATTCCGGATGCGCTGAGGGCGTTGGATCAAGTGGTTCTGCTGCCGCATCTCGGCACCAACGCGCTTGAGGTGCGCATCCAGATGGGGTTGATGGCAGTCGATAATATTCGCGCCTTTTTTACCGGTGAGACGCCACCGAATAAGGTAAATTAACCCGTTTTCCTTGACCTTTTCGCGCGCTTGCGGTGAAGTGGCGCGACCCCAAACAGGAGAGCCTGATGTATCAGCCCGCGATCACCGGAACTGGCGTTTTCACCCCCACCGAAAGCATTTCAAATGACGAATTGGTGGTGGCATTCAACGCATACGCCGACAAATGCAACGCCGAAAATGCGGCGGCGATTGAAGCCGGGGAAATGGCGGCGATGGAGCATTCCTCGTCGGAGTTTATCTTCAAGGCATCGGGTATCGAGCGGCGCTATGTCATGGATAAGACAGGGATTTTAGACCCTGACGTGATGCATCCAAGCCTGCGCCAACGCGGTGATGATGAGCCCGGGATCATGGCTGAAATGGCGGTGGATGCTTGCAACAAGGCGCTGGCGCAAGCTGGCATCAGCGCGGGCGATATCGATCTGGTGATCTGTGCCGCCAGCAATCTGGAGCGGGCCTATCCGGCGGTGGCGATCGAGGTCCAGAACCTGCTGGGGACCGGTGGTTTTGCCTTTGATATGAATGTGGCCTGTTCTTCGGCGACATTTGGCATACAGGCCGCCAGTGATATGGTGCGTGCAGGCTCGGTCAAGCGCGCGATTGTGGTTAATCCCGAGATTTGCTCGGGCCATCTGGAATGGCGGGATCGCGATTGCCACTTCATTTTTGGCGATGTTTGCACGGCGGTGGTGATCGAGCGCGAAGCCGATGCAAGGGGCGCGATCTTCACAATTCTGTCCACCCGCTGCGCCACGCAGTTTTCCAATAACATTCGGAATAATAACGGTTTTTTACGGCGCTCGCGGCCCTCTGGCGTGGTTGATCGGCGCGATATGCAGTTCATGCAGAACGGCCGTAAAGTGTTCAAGGAGGTGGTGCCGATGGTCTCGGCCCATATTCTGGCGCATATGGCGGATGAGGGGATTTCGCCGGACAGGATCAAGCGGCTCTGGCTGCATCAGGCCAACAAGAGCATGAACGATTTTATCGGTAAAAAGGTGCTTGGCAGGGTGCCCCAAACCGAGGAGCAGCCGAACATTTTGCAGGATTACGCCAACACCTCCTCGGCCGGGTCAATCATCACTTTTTCCAAACATTCCAGCGATTTGCAGGATGGAGATATTGGTGTGATCTGCTCGTTCGGGGCCGGGTATTCGGTGGGCTCGGTGCTGGTGCAGCGGGCCTAACCTTCAACCGCTTCGCGCCAGTGTTTCCGGCACAGTGAAACATAGGTTTCGTTACCACCGATCTGCACCTGTGCGCCGTCTTTCAAGGGTTTGCCGTCCGGCCCGTTGCGCACCACCATGGTGGCTTTTTTTCCGCAAAAACAAATGGTTCTGACTTCGCGCATCTCATCCGCCAGCGCCAGAAGGGCGGCGGAACCGGGGAACAGTTCACCGCGAAAATCGACCCGCAGACCGTAACACATGATCGGCAGTTTCAGGTCGTCAACCGCACGCGCCAATTGCCAGACCTGATCTTTGGTCAGGAACTGCGCCTCGTCAATGAAAACGCAAGCGCAGGGGCCGCTGGCAAGGCGGGTTTCGATCAGATTGAACAAATCACTTTTGGCGTCAAACGTGTCGGCCTCGTCGCCAAAACCGATGCGCGAGGCAATGCGGCCCTGACCCGCCCGATCATCCAGATTGAACGTCAACAGATAGGTCTGCATGCCGCGTTCGCCGTAATTATGAGCGGCTTGCAGCAAGATCGTCGACTTGCCGGCATTCATGGTGGAATAGTGAAAATAGAGCTTGGCCATATCAGGGGTTTTGGCAAGGTTAACGCGGTGGATCAAGAGGGATTTTCGACATGCACAAGGCGTACACAACCTATGCACAGCCCGTGCATACGCGTGGCTCACGAAATTTTAATCAATTTTGGGCAATCTGGGGTTTTGAATTGGAAATTGCAGATGAAAGAGCCAGAGAAATTAACGAAGAAGGAGCGTATCGACTGGACCCTGTTGATTGATGCCATGTCAAAGGTGGAATATGATTTGCTGCATCCGATTTTGCGGGACGGGTGTATTCCGCCGGAATGGATAAGTATCGCGCGCGAGGGGGCGACGCCCGCCAAGACACGGATCACGGCGCGGTTTGATGCGGATGTCGTCCGGTTTTTCCGCAGTCTTGGCACGGGGTATCAGGAGAAGATGAACAGGGTGCTAAAATCCTGGATGTTGATGCGGATGGTTGGGCTTGTCGAGGGGCGCGAGAGCGATGAGATTGTGAAGGACTTGTTGAAGTATCGCAATCCGCGTCGAAAAAGGCCGGAACTTGGCGAAATCAGGCGAGTTCTGGATCAGGGGCGATCGTGAATTGCGCAGAAGAATTTTCTCAAAAATTTTTGGTTGAAAATTTTTTGGTAAAAATTTTCCCGTTCGCAAATGGGTTTCCTGTTGTGAATTCGTAGCTCGGACAATTGTCCGACCTACGGGGGTTAGCCCTGCAAGGACCGCACCCCAATCGCCCCCTCGCGGGCATTTTGCATCGCCAATGCCGCTGCATGGCTGGCCGCCGCGGTGGTGTAATAGACGATGCGGTCGAACAGGGCGACGTGGCGGATTTCGCGGCTGTCTTCAACCGATTGGGTGCCTTCGGTGGTGTTGAACACCAGCGTCACCTCGCCGTTTTTCATCACGTCAACGATGTTGGGGCGGCCCTCGTAAACCTTGTTGGTCAACTCGACCTCAAGCCCGGCGTCGCGCAGAAACGTGGCGGTGCCGGATGTGGCGATGATCGAAAAACCGAGCTCGGCCATGATCTGCGCGGCCTCGATCATTTGCGGGGTTTTGTCGGCGTCTTTGATCGAAATGAACACCTTGCCGCCTTCGGGCATCTTGTGGCCCGCGCCCAGTTGCGATTTCAGAAATGCGCGCGGGAAGGTGCGGTCCCAGCCCATAACCTCGCCGGTGGAGCGCATTTCTGGGCCAAGAATGGTATCGACACCGGGGAAGCGATCGAACGGCAACACCGCCTCTTTGACCGAGAACCACGGGGTGTTGGGATCGGCCAATGTCATGGCGTCGGCGAAGGGCAGAACCTCGTCCTCGCGGGCGTTTTCCTTGTAGGGCGGGCGTTCGGGGAAGTTCGAAAGCGGCTCACCGGCCATCAGCCGCGCGGCGATGCTGGCGATGGCGGAGTCCGTCGCTTTGGCGACGAAAGGCACGGTGCGGCTGGCGCGGGGATTGACCTCAAGAATGAAAATCTCACCATCCTTGATGGCGAATTGCACGTTCATCAGGCCGACCACATTCAGACCCAGCGCAAGGGCGTGGGATTGCTTTTTCAGCTCGGCAATAATCTCGGGCGTTAGGGAATAAGGCGGCAGCGAACAAGCACTGTCACCGGAATGCACGCCGGCTTCTTCGATATGTTGCATGATGCCGGCAACATGCACGTCTTTGCCGTCGCAAAGGGCGTCAACGTCGATCTCGATCGCGCCGATCAGGTAGCTGTCGAGCAGCACCGGGCTGCCGGGTGAGACGTTCACCGCCTCGTTGATATAGCGTGTCAATTGCGCGTCATCGCGGATGATTTCCATGGCGCGACCGCCCAGAACGTAAGACGGGCGAATGACCAGCGGATAGCCGACATCTTTAGCGATTACAAAGGCTTGTTCGGGGGTGGAGGCGATGCCGTTATAGGGTTGTTTCAGCTTCAGATCGTGCAACAACTGCTGAAAACGTTCACGATCCTCGGCCAGATCAATGGCGTCGGGCGTGGTGCCAAGGATCGGGATACCTTCAGCCTCAAGCGCGTTGGCGAGCTTGAGCGGGGTCTGGCCGCCGAACTGAACGATGACGCCGTGAAGGGTGCCGTTTTCCTGCTCGACCCGCAGGATTTCCAGCACATGTTCCAGCGTTAAGGGCTCAAAATACAGGCGGTCCGAGGTGTCGTAATCGGTGCTGACAGTCTCGGGATTGCAGTTAATCATGATGGTTTCATAGCCCTGATCGGTCAGGGCGTAACAGGCGTGACAACAGCAATAGTCAAACTCGATGCCCTGACCGATACGGTTTGGGCCACCGCCAAGGATCACCACCTTTTTGCGATCCGTCGGGCGGGCCTCGCATTCGACCTCGCCCATCACCGGGCTTTCGTAGGTCGAATACATGTAAGGTGTCTGCGCCTCGAATTCCGCCGCGCAGGTGTCGATGCGCTTGAAGCAGGCTTTGACGTTCAGCGCCAAGCGGGCGTGGCGGATTTCGACCTCGGTTTTGCCGGTCAGGATGGCGAGGCGCCCGTCGGTGAAGCCGAACATTTTGAGGCGGCGCATGGCGGCCTCGTTTGTCGGCAGGCCGTCGCGGCGAATGTCGGCTTCGATGTCGATAATCTCGCGGATGCGGGCCAGAAACCAAGGGTCAAACGCGGTGACGTGGTTAATCTCGTCGTCACTCAACCCGTGGCGCATGGCTTGGGCGATCAGGCGCATGCGATCCGGGGTTTGGGCGGACAGGGCGCGAATGATGGCGGGTTTTGCCTCCCCCCCAGCCCCCCTCCCGAGGGAGGGGGGGGCGATGGAGTTGGCGGCGGTGCCTCTCCCCTCCGTTTCGGAGGGGAG
>JAADIC010000269.1 GCA_013151535.1 Alphaproteobacteria bacterium
ACAGCTTTGCCAATCGGCGTGTCCTGCGCAATGGCCAGCTTGAATCCGATGGTTCCACCGCTTGGGACACCGAGGTTTTCACCTCGCTTGCCAATTACAGCGCGGGCTTGCCCACGCGCCTGAGCAATGTGGCCAATATCTCGCAAATTCCGGTTGGCTCCCTGGTCCAAGGCACGGGTGTCGGGCGCGAGGTCTATGTGCGCGCGAAAAACGTGGCGGCGGGAACGATCACGCTAAGTCTGCCGCTTTATGGTGCCCCGGCCCAGCAGACCTATACGTTCAGCCGGTTCAAGTACCTGCTGGATTTCAGCGGCTTCACATTCCTGCAACGCTTCAACATTGATGATGTGGAATTCCTGTGTCAGGGCAAGTGTTCAGCCCTGATGCTGCCCGATGACGGATTGGCCTTTCAGGTGCGCGATTGCTTCATCACGGCACCGCTTGATCGCGGTATCACTTCGACCGGTTCGGGCTGTGCTGGCTTGCAACTGGATCGTAACCAGTTCCTGTCAAACGAACAGCCGCTGAATGTGGCTGATCGTACAACGATCGGGTTCAACATCAATTCCAATGACAGCAAAATTCGCGACAATCGCGCCGTGCGTTTCAAGCATTTTGCGGTGATGCACGGCACCGGCCATATGATCCTGTCGAACCATTTCTTTCAGGGCGACAACGCCCAGACCGATCAGCGCACCGCCGGTATCGTGCTGAGTGAAAACAACTGCATGACGATCCTGAGCAACAATTATGTGGATAATTGCTGGATTGAATGGAACAACGAGCATGACGAGACCCCGAACAATTCCAGCGGCTTTTCCTTTGGCGGGCTGACGGTGGATGGCAACATCTTCTTTGCCAGCAACGCGCCCGCCTGGTTCCGGTTCCTGCGGTTGAAACCATATGGCACCGGGCACACGATCAACGGGCTGAATATTTCGGGCAATACGTTCAAATTGTCCGGCGGTGGCACGCTGGAACGGGTGGAGGAGGTTGATACCTCGTTTGCCACCCTCAACACCAATATGTTCCGAAATATTGTGGTCGAGGGCAACACCTATAACAATGTTGATGCGCGCATGTATAATCCGGCGATTGTCGAGGTGTCGTTTACCGCCACCAACAAGGAATGGCTGGCGGATATGGCAAGCTATCTGCCCTTTGGTGGCAGGGCGCGCCGGGTTGTCGGCGTGATGGCCCATAACCAGATCGACAATGCCAGCGGCACCAAGGTGTTTTACATGCCTTACGCGGTGCCGGGGCTTGGGGTGAACGGAACCGAGATCAAGCTGCATTGGCCGGAACCGGTCAAGGGCAAGGTCTATGTGACGGTTCGGGTTGATAATCCGGTTTAGTCAAAATCGAACGGGGGGTGGATTTGGCGCGCTTGTCAGGGGGCAGGCGCGCCATTTTTATGCCGTTTTGGCGTTTGATTTGGATCATAGAGCACCGGTAAAACTATCCTTAGGTTGAGGCGAAAAAGGAGGGTTTGCTATGTATAAAAATATTCTCGTGCCGTTGGCACTCGATCACAATGCACATTCTGAACAGGCGCTTGCGGTGGCGCATGCGCTGGCAAGTAAGGGTGGTAAAATCACCGCGTTCAACGTGGTTGAACAAGTGCCACCCTATGTGGCGCAATACCTGCCCGAGGGGCAGATGGACAAGAATATCGCTGATGCCAAAACCAGCTTGCGGGCCGATATTGGCGGCGTGAAAGACGTCAAGGTGGTGGTGGTCGCAGGCCATGCCGGCACCACGATCACCGAATATGCCGACGAGATGGAGGTCGATCTGATCGTCATCGCCTCGCATCGGCCGGGGTTGCAGGATTTCTTTTTGGGGTCCACGGCCGCGCGCGTGGTGCGCCATGCCGGTTGCGCGGTGCATGTGGTGCGTTAGAAATGTCCGGCCTGTGCTTTCAAAACGGCAGCCCGACATAATTTTCAGCCAATGACGCTTGCGCCATTTCGCTTGTAAACAGATAATCCATATCGGTCTGCTGCATGTGGTTGTCAAAATCACTGTTGTCGGGGAACTGGTGCAGAAGGTTGGTCAGCCACCAACTGAACCGCTGGCCTTTCCAGACCCGCGCCAGAGCCTTGTCGGAATAGGCCGCAAGCCCGGTATCATCGCCGTTTTTGTAGTGATCGAGCATGGCGTGATACAAATAATAGATATCGGATGCCGCCGAATTCAGCCCGCGCGCGCCAGTCGGTGGCACGATATGGGCCGCATCCCCGGCCAGAAACATATTGCCATAGCGCATGGGTTCGGCCACGAAACTGCGCAAAGGTGCGATGCTTTTTTCGATGGATGGGCCGGTGATAAGGTTGGCGGCCACGTCCGAGGGCAGGCGGCGTTTGAGCTCGACCCAGAAGCGATCATCGGGCCAATCCTTGATCGTATCTGTCAAAGGAACCTGAATGTAGTACCGGCTAAGAACCTGCGAACGCAGCGAGCACAATGCAAAACCGCGCGCGTGTTTGGCATAGATCAGCTCGGGCGAAACCGGTTTTGTGCGCGACAGAACCCCAAGCCAGCCAAAGGGATAGACCCGCTCATATTCGCGGATACTGTCCTTGGGGATAGATTTGCGACTAACGCCGTGAAAGCCGTCAGCGCCGATGATGTAGTCACAATCAATGCGAATAACCTCGTTACCATCACGATAGGTCAGAAAAGGCGCGTTGCTGGTGATGTCGTGGGGCTGCACGTCCGCAACATTATGGATGATGTTGCCGCCCATTCTGGCGCGAGCATCATAAAGATCACGGGTCAACTCGGTCTGGCCATAGACCAGCACGGTATTGCCACCGGTCAACCCCTTAAGGTCGATCCGGTCTTTGATGCCGTCATGGGCGATGAAAAACCCGTCATGGATTTCGCCTTCTGTATCCATACGTTCGCCGCACTCAGCCTCGCGCATCAGGGCGGCGAAACCGTGTTCCAGAACCCCGGCGCGGATGCGGCCCAGCACATAATCGCGGCTGTGTTTTTCCAGCAGAACATTGTCGATGCCCTTCAGATCCAGCAATTGCGACAGCAACAGGCCCGAGGGGCCGCCGCCGATAATACCTACCTGAGTTTTCATGCGCTGCTCCTTTAAGCCATCATTGGATCAATTCATGCCGCACCGACCAGCGCAGGTCAAATGTAACTACGGAAGCTCTGACGAAGAGCGGCCTAAACAGGTTTTTCTCGATGCATTTTCTAACGTGATTAAAGCGGTTTCTAATGGGGAGCCTTTGCAGAAACCCTTGTTGAACACCTTGCTGACTTAACCCTTATCCAAACCCACAGAAACCCTGAACACCCTGCCTTCGGGTGTCGCCACATAGCGGATTTTCCCACCCAGATTTCGCATGATCTCGCGGCAAATGGCAAGGCCAAGCCCGGCCGCACCCGCCGATGTGGTGTCGGACAGGCGCGAGAATTTTTCAAAGATGATATCGCGGTTTACCTCGGCGATGCCGGAACCATTATCCCTGAAATCAACCTCCAGATGGCGACCTTTGGTGCGCGTGACAATGGTCAGTTCCGGCTCATCCGCGTCGCAATATTTGTGGGCGTTGGAAATCAGGTTGATGAAAACCTGCGTCAGCCGGTCGATATCCGTGTGCAGGTTGATATTTTCGCCCGCCAGATTTCGGGTGATCCGCAGGGGCCGCATACTGTCGAAACTGGAATTGGACGACACCGCCCGGTCCAGCAGCAGGCCAAGGTTTCCCTGCTCGTAATTCAACGCCACCTGCCCGTTTTCCAACACGCTGAGATCAAGGATTTCATCCAGCAGGCGGGTCAGGCGGATGCTCTCGTCCAGAATGATGCTGGAATAGCGCTGGGCGTCCTTGCGGCTTAACCCGTCGGTATCTTTCAGGATTTCCGCGAAGGACCGGATCGAGGTCATGGGGGTGCGCAGCTCGTGACTGATCTGGCTCAGAAAGCCGTCTTTTTGCACGCTTAATTCGGTCAGCTTCTTGTTGGCTTTGCGCAATTGGCCCGCGGTGCGGGTCAGCTCTTTTGACTGGGCCTCAAGCTGGCTTGAATGCTCCATGATCTGCGCGGCTTCATCGGCAACTGCAATCAGATCTTCCACCGAAATGGCCGCGCCGCCGGTGATCTGCCCGACCATGGCGTTGGCGGTAGCAGCCCCGACACTGCCCGCCAGTTCGCGCTCCAGATGTTCGACAAATTCGCTGGTTGCTTCGGGCAACTCACCCGGTTTGCCTTGCGCGTGGGCCGCGTTGTTGAACAGCTCAAGCGCCGTGGCCTCGCCCAGAATACGTTTGGCCATGGCCAGCAAATCCTCGGCGGCGAAACTGCCTTCGGCCCAACTGGCCTGACCAGCGGTGCGCTGGAACACATTGACGAATTGCGCCCCTTGCAGGCGTTCCATGGGCGAGGGGAAAGTGAACAGCGACACGACGATAAAAACCACCGTGTTAACCCCCATGCTCCAGATCAGGGCGTGTACCAGCGGGTCCATGTCATTCATGCCAAACAAGGCGCGCGGTTTCAGGGCCTCGATCCCCCACGGGCCATTGGCCAGCATATCCGCCGACATCAGCCAACTGCCCTCGAAACTGGGCAGAAACAGCGTATAGGCCCACAGGAAAAATCCGGCACATAGCGCAAAAATTGCGCCCCGCCGTGTGGCCCCGCGCCAGAATATCCCGCCGACCATGGCCGGTAAAACCTGCGCCACCCCGGTAAAGCTGATTAAGCCGATGGAGGCCAGCGCGCCCGAGCCGCCGGTGAAGCGGAAATAGGCGTAGCCAAGTGCCAGCACCGCCGCAATCGAGATCCGGCGCGAGCGGATCAAAAGCGAGCGCACGTCGCCGCTGACCGGATCGCCGGAATATTTGATGTTCAGCCAGAACGGCATCACGATGTGGTTCGACACCATGGTCGACAGCGCAATCGCCGCCACGATCACCATGGATGTGGCGGATGAAAAGCCGCCCAGAAACGCCAGCATCGCCAGCGCCTCCTGATCCTGGGCTATCGGCAGGGTGAGGACGAACAGATCGGGGTTGGAGCCTTCGGGCAGCACATTCAGCCCCATGACGGCGATGGGCAGCACGAACAGGCTCATCAAAAACAGATAGAGCGGAAAGGCCCAGCTTGCGGTGGCCAGATGGCTTTCGTCGGAGTTTTCCACCACTGTCACCTGAAACATCCGCGGCAGGCAGATGATGGCAGCGGCGGACAGAAACAGCAGGGTGATCCAGCGGCTGCCCTGCGCCGATCTCTGCGCAATTTCCGAGGTTTGGATGCGCGCCAGTATGTCGCCCGGCCCGTCGGCCACGCCCCAGACCACGAAGAACCCGACTGCCAGAAGCGCCACCAGTTTCACAACCGCCTCGACCGCGATGGCGGTGACCACACCGTGGTGGCGCTCGTTTGCGTCTTTCTTGTGCCGAAAAAGATGGTGAAAATCGCCAGCCCGACCGCCAGCCAAAATGCGGTGGCGTTGACATCGGGCTGGGCCGCGCCCGATTGCGCCGCATCCGCCAGCACCGAAAAGCTAAGGGCAACCGATTGCAGTTGCAGCGCGATATATGGGGTTGAGCCGACCACCGCCAGCACGGTGACGATCACCGCCAAAACCGCGCTTTTGCCGTAGCGCGACGATAAAAGGTCAGCGATTGAGGTGATCCGGTGCACCCGCCCGATACGCACGAGTTTGCGCAAAAACCACCACCAGCCGACAAAAACCAGCGTCGGGCCAAGATAGATCGCCAGAAACTCCAGCCCGTTGCGCGCAGCCGAGCCAACCGCGCCATAAAACGTCCAGGCGGTGGTATAGATTGACAGGGACAGGGTGTAGACCAGCGGTGAATGCAGCCAGCCAGCCCGACCAGCCCTGGCCCGCCGGTCAGCCCGGAAAGCCACCGTGAACAGGAAGGTCACATAAAGCACGGCCACAATGACCAGAGTGTTGAACGACAGCATCAGTCAGATTTGGAGGCTGGGTGAATTGTGGCTTGCATTCGGGGTGCAAGAAATCGGGTCAGCAGGATCAGCACCAGCCAGATCACAAAGAAATAGATTGCGGTGATCCCGGGCGAGATCGGCCCGTGCGGTGAGACAAACAAATAGACCAGCGGGAACAGAAAAACCAAGGCCCCCGCCAGCGGCAACAGTTTCGCCGCATCCAGCATCCGTTTTTGCCGGTAGCTTTTGAGATCAAGAAATTGCGCTGGTGCACCATCTTCGTTTTGTTTCGACTTGCTCATGGTGTCACCAGGCCGCGCACCGCGTCCAGCATCTCGCGGTTGGAAAACGGTTTGGTCATATAGATATCCGCGCCGTGTTTTTTTGCAATCTCGCGGTCTTTCGCCTGCCCCTTGGCGGTCAGCATCAGGATCGGCAAATTCGCTGTGGCGTCATCACCGCGCAGGTCTTGCAAAATGTCATAACCACTGCGGTTGGGCAGCATGACGTCAAGGATCACCAGATCGGGCTTGCAGGTGCGCACCACATCAACCGCATCGGCCCCGTCGGAATGGGACGTCACCGACCAGCCATCATGTTTCAACAGAAACGAGATCGCCTCGATGATGTTCGGTTCGTCTTCGATCAGCAGGACCTGCTTGCCCATGCTCTCCCCCCTCAGGAATTTGGGTTTATCATCGGCAATTTATCGCTTTTGGCAAGTGGTGGGTTTTGAAAGTCAAACTATACCCGCCTCGCGGGTGGCAAGAATTGTCGGTTCGCGCCGCGCCTGACAGGTCTGGCGCGGGCAAATCCGGCAAGTCGGGCCAACCGGAACCGGGGCCTCAAGGCCCGCCGCATCGTCTTGCGGGGTGATCTCGCGCAGCAGCATACTGGCCTGAAGGATCTGTGGCTGGTTGAAACCTGCGACCGCAAGGCGCCGGCAGCAGGCATAGGCCCTGAACAATCCGCCACCAGGCATTTCCAGCGCGAATTGCAACGCCAGACCGGGCTGGACGATGGATTGAAAAAGCGGCCAAAGCGGGCAGGCGGCACCATAGCGTGGCAGGGCAAATCCAGGCAGGGGTTTTCGCAAAGTCACAGCGCCGGAGATGTCGCAACTCACCAAACCGAAAAGCGGGGCACCATTTTGCCGGGGCAAAAACGCGAGGCGGCGAAAAACCGTGGCCATGTCCGTTTCAAAATGGCTGGCCAGCTTGTCAGGGGCGTAATCGACCTGCTTTGCTGTTTTGGCAAATGCCTTGAGCGGCAGCAACACGGCCTCTGTCCGAGATTGGTGCAAAAATTCCGAGGCCGAGGTTTTTGCCGCCTGTGACGTAAGCGTCGCGGCCTCTTTGACGATGCTGTCAATCGTCGCGTCGGTCACGGTTTCCGGTTCCATTTCCGGTATGCTGTATTCGCGTTCCGCCAGAAACGCCTCGAACTCATCGAGCGGCGTCGAGGGGGAAATCTCGCCGCTGGCCATCTGGTCGAAATAAGACACCAGCGCTTGCGAAATGTCCGACAGGCGGCGGCTTTCATTGTGCAGGTTGGTGTGAAACCGGGCTTGTTGCGCCGGTTCGATCCCCGGCATGTCGTGCAGAATTGCGGCGGTGGAGCGGATGGCGGTGACGTTTGACAGCATCTCGTGCAGGCTTTCGGCCAGATAAGGGTCATAGGTCAAGCGGTCGCTCAGCCCTTCGACATTGCGTTCCAGCCGCGCGGATTTCTTCTGCAATTCAGCCACAAGATTTGCCCAGCCGGGAAAACGGCCGATCATTTCTTCGATCCGGTTGACCTCGACCTTTGCGTCCGTATTGGCCGCAGCCTGTTGCAGCGCCAGTACCAGCGTTGCCTCGGCCCCTTGTTGCAGGCTGGTGATACTGGTTTTCAGGCAACCTGCTATATCAAGCAGAATCTTGCCCGCAATCCCGCGCCGGTTATGTTCGATCAGGTTCAGATAGGACGCCGAGATTCCAACCGCGCGTGCCAAATGCGCCTGTTTCATGTTCAAAGCCTCGCGGCGGGCGCGGATGCGGTTGCCAATCAACGACTGTGCCATGGTGGAACCTCCATTCAATAACAGCGTGTTATCCCGTCGCTTGTAAAGAAATTTACATTAGAAAATAACTACTCGTTCATATATTTACAAAAAAAGCCAACTAAAGCAATGATTTGTTGATTTATTGACAGATCAACCCCGATAATGCCCTCAGCCATTTCTGGCCTGTATTCCGGCGATTGCATCGGGATGCGGAAACATAGACACGAATGGGAGGAAATTCATGTCAAAATCTATCCTAACACGGCGTGGGCTGTTAAAATCGGGTGGCGCCTTGGGCGTGGCC
>JAADIC010000083.1 GCA_013151535.1 Alphaproteobacteria bacterium
CCTGGATGTCGATTGTCGGAGGGGCAAACTAATGGAAAACCTTCTGTCGATTGTCATTTTCCTGCCGCTGGTTGCAGCCCTTATTCTGGCCTTGTTCCTGCGCGGCGAAGACGCGGCGGCGCAGCGCGCGGCCAAATGGCTGGCGCTGGCGGCGACTTCGGCCACCTTCCTGATCTCAATCGCCATCTATGTGCAGTTCAACCCCGAAGACACCGGTTTTCAGATGGTCGAGGAATATAACTGGCTGGCCGGGCTGAAATACAAAGTCGGGGTTGACGGGATTTCCATTCTGTTCGTGTTGCTGACCACCTTCCTGATGCCACTGGTGATCGGCGCAAGCTGGAATGTAAAGTCCCGCGTCAAGGAATACATGATCGCTTTCCTTGTACTGGAAAGCCTGATGATCGCGGTGTTTTCCGCCCTTGATCTGGTCCTGTTCTATGTGGTGTTCGAGGCCGGTCTGATCCCGATGTTCCTGATCGTCGGCATTTGGGGCGGCAAGGATCGCATCTATGCGGCCTTCAAGTTCTTCCTTTATACGCTGTTGGGTTCGGTCCTGATGCTGATCGCCATCATCTATATGATTATGGAGGCGGGTACCGCCGATATTCCGACCCTGATGAGCCATGAATTCGCATCGACCACGATTTCGATCCTTGGTTGGCAAGTCACCGGTGGCGCGCAGACCCTGATGTTCCTGGCGTTCTTTGCCAGTTTCGCAGTCAAGCTGCCGATGTGGCCGGTGCATACCTGGCTGCCCGACGCCCACGTTCAGGCCCCCACGGCGGGTTCTGTGGTGCTGGCGGCACTGCTGCTCAAAATGGGCGGCTACGGCTTTTTGCGGTTCAGTTTGCCGATGTTCCCGATTGGCTCCGAGGTCATGAGCAGCTTCGTGCTGTGGCTGTCGGTGATCGCGATCATCTATACCTCGCTGGTGGCGCTGATGCAGGAGGATATGAAAAAGCTGATTGCCTATTCCTCGATCGCGCATATGGGCTTTGTCACCATGGGGATATTCGCCTTTAACCAGCAAGGTCTGGACGGCGCGATCTTCCAGATGATTAGCCACGGCTTCATTTCCGGCGCATTGTTCCTGATCGTCGGCGTGATTTACGACCGGATGCACACCCGCGATATCGACGCTTATGGTGGCCTCGTGACACGCATGCCGGCCTTCGCGATGATCTTCATGCTGTTCACCATGGCCAATGTCGGCCTGCCGGGCACCTCGGGTTTCGTTGGTGAATTCCTGACGCTGGTCGGGATTTTCAAGGCCAACACATGGGTAGCGTTTTTCGCCACCTCCGGTGTGATCCTGTCGGCGACTTACGCATTGTGGCTTTATCGCCGGGTGGTGCTGGGCGACATGATAAAAGAAAGCCTCAAGGGCATCACCGATATGACGGCGCGCGAGAAATGGATTTTCGCGCCGCTGATTTTCATGACCATCCTGCTGGGGATTTATCCGGCGTTGGTGCTGGATATCACCGGGCCGGCGGTTTCGGTTCTCGTTGACACCATGCAGCCGGTGCTTGAGGCGGCGCGCGGCGTGGCGCAAGCTGTGGCAGAATAAGGGTAGAAAAGATGATTACGAGCGATCTCAAAACTGTCCTGCCCGAGCTGGTTCTGGCGGTTTACGCCATGCTGGCCCTGATGTGGGCGGTCTATCGCGGCAAGGATGCCGAGGCACCGATGCTGTTCTGGTTAACGGCCATGGTGCTGGCCGGTCTTGGCCTGTGGATCGCGGTTCAGCCCGAGGGCACGCGCACGGCCTTTGACGGGGCCTTCGTCAATGACGGCTTTGCCCGCTTTGCCAAGGTGATTATCCTGTTCTCTGCCGCCATTATCCTGCTGATGTCCCAGGAATACATGAAGCGCAACAAGCTGATGAAGTTCGAGTTTCCGATCCTGATCTCGCTGGCCGTGGTTGGCATGATGATGATGGTCTCGGCTGGTGATCTGATGGCGCTTTATATGGGGCTTGAGCTGCAATCGCTGGCGCTTTATGTCATCGCCGCCTTCCGGCGGGACAGCGCCAAATCGACTGAGGCTGGCCTGAAATATTTCGTGCTGGGGGCGCTGTCATCAGGCCTGCTGCTTTATGGCGCATCGCTGATCTATGGCTATGCCGGCACCACCACCTTCACCGGCATCACAGCGGCGGTGAATGGCGAGAGCCTGCCGCTTGGCTTGCTGATCGGGCTGGTATTCCTGCTGACCGGTCTTGCCTTCAAGGTTTCCGCCGTGCCGTTTCACATGTGGACGCCGGATGTTTACGAAGGCTCACCCACTCCCGTCACCGCGTTTTTTGCCACCGCGCCCAAGGTCGCGGCCATGGCGCTGTTCGCGCGGGTGATGTTTGACGCGTTCGGCGGCGCAACCGGTGACTGGACCCAGATCATCGCATTGCTGTCGTTCCTGTCGATGTTTCTCGGCGCGATTGCCGCTATCGGGCAGACCAATATCAAGCGCCTGATGGCCTATAGCTCGATCGGCCATATGGGCTTTGTGCTGATGGGGCTGGCAGCGGGGTCCGAGCAGGGCGTGCAGGCCATGCTGATTTATCTGGCGATCTATGTGACGATGAATATCGGCGTCTTCGCTTTCATCCTGAACATGGAAAAAGATGGCCGTGCGGTCACCGATATCGCCGCACTGAACATGTATTCACGGGTCGAACCCTTGCGCGCAGCGGCCCTGATGGTGCTGATGTTCAGCCTTGCCGGTATCCCGCCGCTGGTCGGTTTTTTCGGTAAATTATATGTGCTGCAAGCGGCGGTGAACGCTGGCTTGATGTGGCTGGCAATCGGAGGGGTGATCGCCTCGGTGATTGGGGCCTATTATTATCTGCGCATCATCTATCTGATGTATTTTGGTGAACCACGCGAGGCCCTTGATGGCACCATGCCAGCCTTTCACTGGGCGGCGCTGATGGCCTCGGCCTTCATCATGCTGGCCGGGATCGTGAACCTGTTTGGTGTTGACAGCCTTGCCGGTGCTGCGGCTGCGACCCTGCTCAAGTAAATGCGCGGTTGGCCCGAAGGCGTCGCGCGGCGTGTCTATCCCTCGCTTGGCTCCACCATGGCCGAGGCCGCACGCCTGATCCCTGACCTTAGCGGCCCCACATGGCTGCTGGCGCTGGAGCAGACCGCTGCCAAAGGTCGACGCGGGCGTGATTGGATCCAGCCTAAGGGCAATTTTTCCGCAACTCTGATCTGGCAGCCCGAGGGCAGTATCGAGGCCCGCGCCCAGCGATCATTCGTGGCGTCCCTTGCCCTGCGCGAGGCCTTCGTGGCGATCACGGGCCGCGAGGATGCGTTTGCTTTGAAATGGCCCAATGACGTGCTGCTGAATGGTGGCAAGGTGGCCGGTATCCTGCTGGAAAGCCTCGGCGATCATCTGGCGATTGGCATTGGCGTCAACCTTAAGGCCGCCCCGCCGCTTGCCGATGTTGAAGCGGGCGCAATCGCGCCCGTCAGCCTGCTGGGCGCGACCGGCACCACAATCACGCCTAAGGCTTTTCTGAACCTGCTCGCCCCGGCCTTCGCCCGCTGGGAGGCGCAATTCACCACCTACGGTTTCGCCCCGATCCGCGAGGCTTGGCTGCGCCACGCGGCAAAGTTGGGCGAGGTGATTACCGCGCGCTTTGGCAAGTCCGAGATCACCGGCACATTCGAGACGGTGGACGAGGCGGGCCTGCTTGTTCTAAATGCAGCGGACGGGCGGCACATGATTTCAGCGGCTGATGTGTTTTTTTTTGATGAGGGGACAAGTTATGCGCAATGCTACAATCGCACACTTGGCACGGCAAAGCCGGGCCGCGCCTGACCTTCCCCCCGGGAAGGCGCATTTCTGGCCTTTCGCCACGCTCATCCGTCTCGGGTTTTTCACCGGGCTCGCTTCTAGTTTAATCAAATTCGCCTTCCCAAGGTCAGGCGCGTCCCTCGCGTCAGGCATTCGGGCTAGCGCCATGAAAGGATCAAACCCATGCTTCTGGCCATAGATGTCGGCAACACCAACACCGTCTTTGCCATCCATGACGGCACGGATTTCATCGCCGATTGGCGCTGTGCAACCGAACACCAGCGCACAGCGGATGAATATTGGGTCTGGCTGAACACCCTGATGTCCCTGCAAAAGATCGACGTTGAAGTCACCGAAGTGATCGTATCGTCAGTCGTGCCGCAAGTGGTGTTCAACCTGCGGGTTCTGACAGACCGTTATTTCAACTGCCGCCCGCTGGTGATCGGCAAACCGGACTGCAAACTTCCGGTCGATGTGCGGGTCGATGCGGATACCCAGGTCGGGGCGGATCGTCTGGTCAACACGGTGGGCGCATTCCGGCAATATGGCGGCGATCTGATCGTGGTCGATTTTGGCACCGCCACCACTTTTGACGTGGTCGCCAAGGATGGTGCCTATATCGGCGGGGTGATTGCGCCCGGGGTTAACCTGTCGGTCAAAGCCCTGCACGAGGCCGCCGCCGCCCTGCCGCATGTGGATGTCACCAAACCGCAAGGCGTCATCGGCACCAACACGGTTGCCTGCATGCAATCCGGCGTATACTGGGGCTATATCGGCCTGATTGACGGCATCAACCGCGAGATCAAGGCAGAACGCGACCGCCCGATGAAAGTGATCGCAACCGGCGGTCTGGCAGGCCTTTTTGACCAGCAGGCGGGCCTGTTTGACCATGTGGATGGTGAGCTGACCATGACTGGCCTCGTGCATATCAACGATTTTAATCGAAAGGCCGGATAATGGCAAAAGAACGGCTGATCTATCTGCCACTTGGCGGCGCCGGTGAAATCGGCATGAACACCTATGTTTATGGGTATGGGGTTGAGGGGCAGGAGCGTTACATCCTTGTCGATCTCGGTGTGACCTTCCCGAATATGGACACATCGCCGGGCGTTAACCTGATTATGGCCGATATTGCCTGGCTTGAGGAACGGCGTGACCGGATCGAGGCGATTTTCATCACCCACGCCCATGAAGATCACGTTGGCGCGCTTGGCATTCTGCACGGGGCGCTGAACATTCCGGTCTATGCGCGCCCCTTCACGGCGGCCATTGCGCGCCTGAAGATGGAGGAACATTCGCGCGACGTGGATGCGGTGATCGAAGCTGTACCATTTCCGGAAAAGATCAAAGCCGGGCCGTTTCAGGTCTCGTTCCTGCCGGTGTCCCACTCCATCCCCGAAAGTGCGGCGCTGGTGATTGACACGCCGGTTGGGCGCATTGTGCATACCGGGGATTTCAAACTTGATGGCTCGCCCTTGGTGGGCGAGGCGTTTGATCCGGTGCTGTGGAAATCCGTCGCCAAGGATGGCGTGCGCGCGCTGGTCTGTGACAGCACCAAAATCGTTTCACCCGAGG
>JAADIC010000121.1 GCA_013151535.1 Alphaproteobacteria bacterium
CGATCGATCAGAAGATGATCAAGATTCAGGACGCAATCGCCAAGTTTATTCCAACGGCACAGCAGGCGGCGGTGGCCTCACAAATCTTCGGCGCGCGGGCTGGATTGATCTTCACCCGCATCGATAGTGCCACCCTGCGCCAGGCGACAAAGGACGTGCGGGATTTCGGGGTGACGGTATCGGAATCCGACGCCGCGCAAATCCAGCGCACCAATGATGCCCTGTCCCGCATGGGGCTTTTGTGGCGCGGGATTGCCAACCAGCTGGCGGTGGCAGCAGCTCCGGCGCTCGAGGCCATCGCCAACGCCATGGCGGCCATTGGCAAGACCACCGGCCCGCTCGGGCGCGCCATCAAAGGCCTGTTCACCCTGATCCCCGGCACCGGCGAGTTCGTCTATGCAACCGAACCAATCTCGCGCGGCACGCACGGCGTGGGCGGTCTGGGTGGCAACACCGCCTCCGAGAACGTTCACACCACCAATGCCGTGCCTGACATCGTCGCAGCACTCGACCAGTTGCAGGCTGCCGCTCCGAACATTGAAAGTGTCTCGCTGGTGGTTTCATGGTTCGGCACCGATCTCAGGGCTGGAAACTGCCAGATTGTTCCCGGGGTCGAGAACACGACCAAGGTCACCACGCCAAAAAGCTGGGCGGTGAATGGTATCACGAGGGCGCGACCAGTGACGGTGATCGGCTTTTTGAGGCCAATGGCTCGGATGTTTTCCACGATCTCCTCAAACACCTTCATATTGCGATCGCGCGAGTTCAAAACTTCGATCCGCTCAATCGGCACCATTACGACGCTCTCGGGTATGTCGGTCATCATCGGAAATTTCTCCTGTAGGGTTGGTTATCGTTCATGCTATGTTCACCTTTCCTTTTTACGGTTGATTGACGTCATGAGGCCTTTTTCCAAATGCCGACCCGTTTGAGCATGGCGTAGAAGAAATCGAGGTTCTCAAAGCGAAAAGCTTCAAAATGGGTGCTGTTACGGTTGCACATGCGGATTTCCCGGCGCGGCAGGTCGAGGCCCGGTAGCAGGAAATAATCAAGCTCGGCCTCGTTGGCGTAATCAAGCCGCACCGCCAGAGTGACGTCTGGTTCAAACCGCGCCGGATCAAAGCGGATGCGCCAGCGGTGCCGCCCGTCGGGCAGACTCAGGCAGCGCGCCAGCACAAGGCTGATGACCAGCTCGTCATTGAGATGCAGCAGGCCGGATTTGGCGTCGCAGCGGACCGTGCCACCGGCTTCGGCGATTGCCGCCTCGGTGCGTTTGATGATCTCGGGGTGCAGGGCGCGCAGGCGGCGATTGACCTCAATCCGCTCCTGATCGAAATGGCTTTGATGGCCAATCAGCGCGTAGGCCCGCGAAAGTGAGCCAAACCGGCTGGCGTAGGTGGACGCGGAGGGCATGTCATCGGCCTGATCGATCAGCACGCCGGACAATTCACCTGCATCCGCGTAAAGCCGCTTGAGGTGATCAAGCAGTTCCTCGTCCGACAGACGCGCCGAGCGCGCGGTGATGATTTCCTGCGCGGTCATGAACACCTCAAGTGGCACGACCCCCTCAAACGCGCCTTCCTTGCGGATCCACATGTCGGGCGGGTTTTCCACATGCTGCATTTTCAGCTTGAAGGATTTGCGGTTGTAAACGTTGTTGCCGATGTATTTTTCGCCCGTCAGCACGGTCTTGACCGAGCCCGACGTCCACGGCCGGTTGAGATCAGTTTCAACCCCGGCCTCGTTCAGCCGCTCGGCAATCTCTGCGAGTGTCAGATCCTCGTCAATCAGCCAGCGAAACATCTGGTTGACCTGCGCCACTTCCTCCTCTGGCCCCGGCATCAGAATGACCCGGTCGGTCTGAAGGCTTTTGTGCTCGCCAAACTTCAGTGGGCCTTTGATCTCGCCGCTCTGGTCAACCAGCACCCGGCGCAACCCGTAGCCCGCCGTGCCGCCTTGGCGAAACCCCAGCTCGATCAGGCGACATTGGCCGGCAAAGACCTTGACCGAAAGCTCGCGGCTGTATTCCCCGGCCATGGCGCGTTTCACACTTTTGATGATGGTCGAGTTTGGCGAGCCGTCATTTTCAAACTGTTCGGCGCAGTACGCGACCTGAATGCCCGCTCGGCGGCAGATGTATTCATAATAGGCGCTCTCGTCCGTGTCCTGAAACCGGCCCCAGCGGCTGACGTCGTAAACCAGAATGACGTTAAAATCGACATTCCCGGCCTCCACATCCGATATCAGCTTTTTGAGAGAAGCGCGCCCACCAATCGACAACCCACTTTTGCCATCATCGGAGTAAGTGCGCACAATCTCCATATTGCGATGGTCGGCGTATTCCTTGATCTTGTCGGCCTGGTTCTCGGTTGAATACTGCTGATGCTCGGTCGACGCGCGCACATATTGCGCGGCGCGAAATTCTGATCGTTGTTCAGCAGTCTGGGCCAAGTTGCGCTCCCCGTTGAGGTTCAAAGGCGTGTTTCAAATCAGGGGCACGTTTGCGTGGCTTGGTAGGGCTATCAAGTCAATTATGGCGGAATGTTAGGGAAAACAATGGGATAAGACGCAAGGTCGAAATAGTGTTGGGCCATGGCTTGAAAGTACTGGAGTTGGTTATCATATACTGATAACCAATAAGTATGAATGCTGACCGAGATCATTCCCTGGATAGCCTGCTGGCCTTGGATGGAACCGTGATGTTCGTTGACGCTGGTGGAAATTATTCGGTGAAGTTCGTGGTCAAGCGTAGTGCGGCGACAGCGGAACGCCCGCATGGCCTGAGTTATTCGCTCACGCTTCACGGACGGGATGGCGAGAGGATTGTCGGCTTTGACAATGCCCATATGGTGTCCGAAGGCTCAGGACCCGGCAAACGGAGAAGGGCTGAATTTGACCACAAGCATGTGGGCAGCCGGGTACGCGTTTACGCCTATTCGGATGCCGCCGCCCTGCTGGGCGATTTCTGGGAGGCGGTTGATGCGGCCTTGCAAAAGGAGGGAGTTTTGAAATGACCACCCTGAAAGTTGGAATTGCGAGTTACGAGCAGATGAAAGCGCGGACCATGTCGATTGCGCGCGGCGATCTTGTGCTTGGCGTGAATGAGCCGAAGGTCTGGTTCACCTCGCTTGAGAGTTTCGCGAAAGTGATGTCCGAACGAAATCAGGAGCTTTTGAATATCATTGCCAAAGAGCTGCCAAATTCCCTGACCGAACTTGAGGCACTATCCGGGCGTAAAAAGGCCAACCTTTCCCGCACATTGAACCGAATGGCTGTATATGGCTTGGTGGAGTTGTTGCGGGGGGAACGTGGTAGAATTGCGCCAAGGGTCAAGTTCGATCGGCTGGAACTGGAGTTGCCCCTGTTGCAGAATGGCAGGAAGGAACCTGGCGCAACGCAGAACGCCGCCAACGGCCCATAAGACGAATCGCAACGCTGCTGAATTGCTGCCTTTCGCCTCTATTTGCCGTAATACTCCCGAAACCACACGACAAACTTCGCCGCACCGTCCTTAAACCCGGTCTGCGGCTTGTAGCCCGTGAGGCTTTGCAACAGGCTGGCATCGGCCCAAGTGGCCGGCACATCGCCGGGCTGCATGTCCATATAGTTGCGAATGGCGGGCTTGCCAATTTCTGTCTCGATCGCTTTGATGAAATCCATCAGCCGGATTTTCTGCGAATTGCCAATGTTAACGACACGAAATGGCGCGACGGGGCTGAGGCTATCACCGGGGGTGATGTCGGTTGGGGTGTCAGGGCGCTCCGGAACGACGTCGATCAGCAGGGAAATGCCGTGAACCAGATCCTCGACATAGGTGAAGTCGCGGTACATGTCACCGTGATTGTAGATGTCAATCGGCTTACCATCGATTATCGCATCAGTGAATTTGAACAGCGCCATGTCGGGCCTCCCCCATGGACCGTAAACTGTGAAAAACCGGAACATGGTGGTGGGGATGTCCCATAGATGTGCATAGGAATGCGCCATTGCCTCGCCTGCCTTTTTGGTGGCGGCATAGATCGTCAGTTGGGTGTCGGCTTTTTCAACCTCGGTGAACGGCATTTCCTGATTAGCCCCGTAGACCGAGGAGGTTGAGGCCATCAGCAAATGCTGAACCTTGTGGCGGCGGGCGCATTCCATCACGTTGAAGGTGCCGACAATGTTGGCGTTGATATAGGCACGCGGGTTTTTCAGACTGTAGCGAACCCCAGCCTGGGCGGCGAGGTGGATGATCACATCGGGCTCAAACGCATCAACTGATGCGTTCAATGCGTCCTCATCCTCAAGCATTGCTTCCGTGGCGGCAAAATGCTGCTGCTGATGCAGAATGGCGTGGCGACGCTGTTTCAGGGTGACGTCATAGTAATCTGTCATGCCGTCAAAGCCGTGCACGACGTTGCCCTCGCGCAAAAGAACCTGCGCCAGATGAAAGCCGATAAACCCAGCCGTGCCGGTGATGAAAATGCGTTTCATGATTTGCGCCCCACCGAGTCGTAAGCCGTGAACCCGGCGGCCAGCACATCTTCGCGCGAATAAATATTGCGCAGGTCAGCCATTTTAGGGTTGGACATTGACCCGGCAAGGCGGCTTAGATCCAGCGCCCGGAATTCGTTCCACTCGGTCAGGATCAGCAGAACATCCGCGTCCTTGGCGGCAATGTAGGGGTCCGTCTCCCAAGTCACCCCAGGCAGAAGCGCTTCACCTTCGCGGCGTCCTTGCGGATCAACCACACGGACATTGGCGCCGTTGCCAACAAGATGCGGCACGATGGTCAGGGCTGGTGCCTCGCGCATATCATCGGTGTTGGGTTTGAAGGTGACCCCAAGGACCGCCACGGTCTTGCCATTGACAGAGCCATCGCAGAGGTCCGTGATCTTGTCGATCATCCGCCGTTTCACTGCCTCGTTCACATGAATGACGGTTTCGGTGATATGCTGTGGTACCCCGTGTTCCTGTCCGATCCTGGCCAGCGCGCTGGTATCCTTGGGAAAACAGGAGCCCCCATAACCGGGCCCGGCATGCAGGAATTTGTTACCAATCCGCCCATCGAGACCCATGCCTTTGGCCACCGATTTGATATCGGCTCCAACCCGCTCGCAAAGGGCCGCGATTTCGTTGATAAAGCTGATCTTGGTGGCCAGAAACGCGTTGGCTGCGTATTTAATCAATTCAGCACTCTCAAGATCTGTAAAGACAATCGGGAAATCGCGCAGGAACAGCGGGCGGTAAACATCGCCCATCACCTGTTGTGCACGGTCATTTTCCACGCCGACAATTACCCGGTCCGGGCGCATGAAATCATCAACCGCCGCCCCCTCGCGCAGAAACTCCGGGTTTGAGGCGACATCAAATTCCGCATCGGGCCGGGTCCTGCGAATGATATCTGCCATCTTGCGGTTGGTGCCAACCGGAACCGTGGATTTGGTCACAACCACGGTATAATCGGTCAACGCTCGCGCGATTTCTTCGGCGGCGGCCATTACATAGGTGAGGTCAGCGTGACCATCACCACGCCGCGTCGGGGTGCCAACGGCGATGAACACCGCATCCGCATCCGCGACGGCGCTCGAAAGGTCGGTGCTGAACTGCAGGCGTCCTGCGGTAACATTGCGCTCCATCACGGTTGAGAGCCCCGGTTCAAAAATCGGCACCTCGCCGCGCTTTAGCTGGGTTATCTTTTCCTCTGCCTTGTCGACACAGACAACCTCATGCCCGAAATCAGAAAAGCAAATGCCGGAGACAAGGCCCACATAGCCCGTGCCAATCATCGATATTTTCATGCGTAAACTGCCTTTGGTTCAATATTGGGATTCGGATTATGTGCACCTGTCTAATAACCTCTGGCGGGCATGCTTGCCAGCGACTTTGTCGCCGCCGGTTTGATACAATTTGCAGCACTACCGTCGTATATGGCAT
>JAADIC010000070.1 GCA_013151535.1 Alphaproteobacteria bacterium
CGGATCCTTGCAGCAGGTTGGCGTTGAACGTGGTCAATGCCTGGCGCAGCGTGAATTGTGCCACCTCGCCACCGGTGCGCCCGCCCGTCGAGATCAGCGCCACCGGCTTGCCTGTCAAGGGTTGCGGCTTGTCACGGCTGATCCAGTCGAGCGCATTCTTCAGCACACCGGGTATCATCCTGTTGTATTCGGGTGTCGAAATCACGATGGCATCCGCCGCAAGAATTTGTGCGCAGAGGGTTTTAACCTCGGGCGGCAGGCCGTGTGCATCCTCCAGATCACCATCATAAAGCGGCAGGTGCAGATCGGCGAAACGGGCGTCTATGTCACCTGCAAGGCGGATCGCCTCGTGCAGGAGGGCGGTGTTCCAGGAGGCTTTGCGCAAAGAGCCGGAAATGGCGAGGAGTTTCATATTCTTGGCCCCATACGAAGGTTTGTTCAAGCCGTCAGAAACGCGATTGGGCGGCAAAGGTCAAGCGGATGCAGTGCGCCGCGCCGGACTCCGGTTGGCAGGGTGTTTGGATACTGGAATCTGCAACGGTAGTCGCTGCCAGCGGGTCAATGCAGTTTCCGTCGGCCGGGCATGTGCTGGCGATTGATTATCATGGCAATTACACGTTTGACTACTCGACCGCGTATTTTCTGGCGTCGATCGAGGTGAATACCGGGGCTTTCACGGGGTCGTTGCCGACGGTTCCACCGGCAGGGCTGATGCCGGCGGGAATTCCGGCAAATTGCGGGGAGACCGGGCAGTTTTTCGGCATGATACGCGGTAAAATCTTCGCACCGTTCGATCTTGATCTTGACCGACTCAACCCGGATGGATCCCCGATTTATGGTTTGCCGCGGATGGAGGCCGCGTTGAACCCGGCGGCCTCGCAAAAGCCCTATATTGATTGTCCGGGCGCGGATGTGACGGTACGATCTACCGGCACGATGATGCCGGTGGGTGCGGGGCGCGGCGCAGTCACGGAAAACGGGCAGGTGGTTCCCTATGATTGTGAAATGGACGCGGATCTGACCACGTTGATTATGCGTAGCCGCGGCGTGCCCTCAATCCGGTATGTGTTTCGCAAAGGCGGCTGAAGCCTAGAGCCGCGTCCACAATATCTGATCCACTCAGCCGTTCAGATTTTTTTCAAAGCCCAAGTGGCGTCGCGCCGGGCATATCTGTCGATACGTTCAAGCGGCGTCGCGCCGGGATTTGGGAAAATATGAGTGGCCCCAAGGGGTTGCGCCCGCGCGGCCTGCCTCCGGGCGGTTCACGCTCGACCGTATGCCCGATACGCTTTTCGCGCCAACACACCCGTATTCAGACCGCGCGGGCGCAACTGAGCGGGTCAGATATTATGGACGAGGCTCTAGAACTCCACCCCGATTTGCGCTTTGATGCCGGAGCGGAACGGGTGTTTGACCAGCTCCATTTCGGTGACCAGATCGGCGGCCTCGATCAGCGGTTCCTTGGCGTTTCGTCCGGTTAAAACCACATGGGTCATTTCGGGTTTTTCTGCTTGCAGGAAAGTGACGACCTCGTTCACATCCAGATAATCATAGCGGATGGCGATGTTGATTTCATCCAGCAGCACCATTTTATTGGCGGGGTTGCGGATCAGGTCTTTGGCCTTGGCCCAAGCCGCTTGCGCCATCTCCGTGTCGCGTGATTTGTCTTGTGTCTCCCATGTGAAACCTTCGCCCATGGTGTGAAACTCGCAAATGTCGCTGAATTTTCCGAGGATCAGATCGCGCTCGCCGGTTGACATGCCGCCCTTGATGAATTGCACCACAGCGCAGTGCATGTCGTGCGCGATGCAGCGGAAGATCATGCCAAAAGCGGCCGAAGATTTGCCTTTGCCCTTGCCGGTATGCACAATCACCAAGCCCTTTTGATCGGTCTTGGTGGCCATGATCTTGTCGCGCGCGGTCTTTTTCTTGACCATTTTCATGGTGTGACGGGCGGGGTCCATCGGGGGTTTGTCGGTCATGGGCGGCTCCTGTTCAATCGGGATCAGCATGTGGGTTTGCAGCGGTGGATGCAAGGTTGTCGAGCAGCGTGCGGGCGGAATTTGATTTCGGGGTCCAGAGGCCGCGTTTGATCGCCTCGGCCAAGCGTTCGGCGATTTCTTTGAGGGCGGCAGGGTTGTGCTGCGCGATGAAGTCACGGGTGTCGTCATCTTCCAGATAAGCGGCGTGCACAAGGTCGAAATGGTGGTTTTTGACCGCCCCCGTGGTGGCGGCGAAGGCGAATAGATAATCGACTGTGGCAGCGATTTCAAACGCGCCCTTGTAGCCGTGGCGTTTTACGCCTTCGATCCATTTCGGGTTGACCGCACGCGACCGCACGACACGGCTGATTTCATCGTCAAGTGTTCGGATCAGCGGGCGTTCGGGGCGGGAATGGTCGTTGTGATAGATTGGGCGGTCTTGGCCTTGCAGGGTTGAAACCGCCGCCGCCGCGCCCCCTTCGAACTGGTAATAATCGTCGCTGTCCAGAATATCGTGTTCGCGGTTGTCCTGATTTTGCACCACGGCTTCGACCTGTGACAGGCGCGTTTCCAGCGCTTTGCGGGCGCGTTTGCCCTCGGCGCCTTGGCCGTAAGCGTAGCCGCCCCATTCCAGATAGGCCTCGGCCAGATCGGATTTGTCGGCCCACAGGCGCTCATCAATCATCGCTTGCAGGCCCGCGCCATATGCGCCGGGTTTTGAGCCGAAAACGCGGTGTTGGTTTTCGACGCCTTCGGCTTTGGCGCGGGCGGCGGCAGGGTTCATGTCTGCGGGTTCGTCAAGCGCCATGACGGCGCGTGCGGCGCTGTCGATCAGGTCGATCTGTTGCGGGAAGGCATCGCGGAAAAAGCCCGAGATGCGCAGGGTGACGTCGACGCGGGGGCGATCAAGGATGGTGAGGGGCAGGATTTCAAATCCGGTGACCCGGCGATTGGCGGAATCCCATTGCGGTTTGACGCCCATGAGCGCGAGGGCTTGGGCGATGTCGTCACCACCCGTGCGCATATTGGCGGTGCCCCAGGCGGTGATTAAAAGGGCGCGCGGCCAGTCGCCTTGATCCTGAAGGTGCTTTTCAATCAACAGGTTGGCGGATTTCCAGCCAAGTTTCCAGGCGGTCGGTGTGGGGATGGCGCGGCTGTCGACGGAAAAGAAATTGCGCCCCGTGGGCAGCACATCCAGCCGCCCGCGTGTCGGTGCGCCGGATGGGGCAGGGGGAACGAACTGGCCGTTGAGCGCGGTTAACAGGCCCTTGCCCTCGGCGGGGCCGCAGGCTTGTACGACGGGGCGTACATGCTGGGCGATGCCGTTCAGAACGGCGATGGCTGCCGGCCATTCGTCGGGTTTTTGGCCGTCGATCAGGGCGGCGGCAAGCAGTTCGAGACGCTCGACCGTGTCGCCGGTGCTGCGCCAGCTGTCCGGGCTTACCGCGACAAGTGCGGCGGGTTTCGGTCCGTCCCAATGCGCCGCCATATCGCAATCGAGTGGGTCGAAATCAAGGCCAAGATCAGCCGCCAGCGCGCGGGGCAGGGCGGCGTTTTCACCCGTGCCATAACCACGCGGGATACGCACCAGCGCTTGCACCAGATCGCGTTCCAGACGGCCCTTGGGCGATTGGCCGAATATGTGCAGGCCATCGCGGATCTGCGCCTCCTTCAACTCGCAGAGATAAGCGTCGAGATTGTTGAGATCGGCGGTCTCGTCATCGCCTTGCATGCCAGCATCCTCGCCGATGCCGGTGGCGGAAGTCAGGGCGAGGATTTCGCGGCGCAAGTGGTCAAGGCGGCGCGGATCAACGCCTGAGGCCTCGTAAAACTCGTCCACCAGCGCCTCCAGATCACGCAGCGGGCCGTAGGTTTCGGCGCGGGTCAAGGGGGGTGTCAGGTGGTCGATAATTACGGCTTGGGCACGGCGTTTGGCTTGCGTGCCTTCGCCGGGATCATTGTTGACGATGAAGGGGTAGATATGGGGGCTGGGGCCAAGCGCGGCCTCGGGGAAACAGGTGTCTGACAGGGCCAGCGCCTTGCCCGGCAGCCATTCCAGATTGCCGTGTTTGCCCATATGAATAAGGGCGTTGGCACGGAACTGGTGGCGCAGCCAGAAGTAAAACGCGAGGTAGTTATGCGGCGGTACGAGGTCAGGGGAATGGTAGGTTTCGGTCGGGTCGATGTTATAGCCACGCGCCGGTTGCACGCCGACGACGACGTTGCCAAATTGCAGGATTGAGAGTTTGAAGTGGCCGCAATCGACCTCGCCTTGCTGGAAGAACGGGTCGGATTCAGGCGCGCCCCAGCGGTCTTCGATCTGTTGGCGGATTTCCCACGGGAGTTGGCCATAATCGATCATGTAATCGGCCAGCGACAGGTCAACGCCACCGGATTTCTGGGCGCGGTCGGTCAGCCAGTTGGTCGGACCTGCGAGGATTTCCGCCATCAATGCGTCACTGTCGGCGGGGATGTTGTGCAGGGTGTAACCAGCGTCTTGCAGCAGGTTCAGAACGTGGATCGTGGCGGCGGGGGTGTCCAGACCGACGCCATTGGCAAGACGGCCGTCCTTGTTGGGATAGTTGGCGAGGATCAGGGCGATTTTGCGGTTTTGCGGCTCGGTCTGGCGCAGTTTTGCCCAGTTTTTCGCCAGGTCAGCGACAAAATCAATCCGGTCACCACGAGCGCGATAGGCGGCGATGGGGCATTGGGTGGCCTCATCGAAAAACGCCTCGCCTTTGAACGAGACGGCGCGTGACAGGATGCGGCCATCAACCTCGGGGAGGGCGACGTTCATGGCGATGTCGCGGGCTGACAGACCTGCGGTTCCGCTTTGCCATGCATCCTCGGTCGAAGCCGCGAGAACCACTTGAAACACGGGGGCTTGATTGGCGCTGTTCATGGCCAGCGGGTTTTTCGGGCTGTTGTCGCCCTGATGCGGTGAGCCGGTGGCGAAGCTGGTGCAGTTGAGGATGACGCTGGGCGGGGCTTGGCGAAACAAGGTTTCAAGCGTGGCGACCGAGACCGGATCCTTGAGCGAGGCGACAAAGATCGGCAGCGGGTTCAGGCCCTTGCGCAGCAGGGTTTTGACCATGCGGTTGATCGGGTTGAGGCCCGCGCCTTGTACAAGGGCGCGGTAAAAGATCAGAGGCACAATCGGGGCCTTGTCGGTCCAGTTTGCGCGGGCGGTTTCAAGGTCGGAAATGCCGCTGCCGGGCCAGTAGACACCGGCGCGCAGCAGCGGGCTGGCGGTGGGGGGCTGCCCCCCTCTCCCCGGCCCTCTCCCGGTGGGAGAGGGGGCGATGGTGGGGGAGGACAGCATCCAGTTGGCGTAAGCTAGGAAGTTGGTGGCGTTTTCCGGCCCGCCTTCGACCATGTAGGCCCAGAGGTTTTCCCAATCGGTGCGGGCGATGGTGGAGAGGCGAAACAGCTCTTCGTCCGGTTTGTCGTCGCCGGGCAGGGCGGCGAAGGGGACGCCGGATTGGGCCAGATGGATGGCGTATTGCTCCAGCCCGTATTTCCAGTATCCGGCCCCGCCAAGCACCCGGGCGATGACCAGTTTGGATTTGCTCGCGCAGTTTTGAATGTGCAGATCGACCGACATCGGGTGCTGCAAATGGCTGAGGTTGGCAAGGCGCAGGCTGGGTGGCTGGTCCGTTTCGGCGCGGGCTTGTGACAGGGCCGCCAGTTCGGTGTCGGCGGCGGAAATGAACACGATATCGGCGGGGGATTGGCCGAGATCGACCGGCTCTGCACCGTCGTCGATGCTGCCGGGCTGAGCGGCGAGCAGGTGCATTAGTCGAGCCGCTTTTGCATGAACAGGCTGTCGGGGTTTTTGGTATACTCCCCGAACGGGGCGCATTCAATGAAGCCTTCGGACAGGTAGAGACGGTGCGCGGCGGTTAATTTATCGCCGGTTTCGAGACGGAGGTGCGCCAAGCTGTGGGCGCGGGCCTCGGCTTCCAGCCTTGCCAGCAGTTTGGTGCCGATTTTGGCACCACGCGCGGCGGGATCGACGAACATGGATTTGACCTCGCCATAGCCGGATTTCAGCACCAGCGCGGCGCATCCGGCGGATTTTCCGTCGAGTTTGGCGATGAAGAACAGGATGTCAGGGGCGGAAAGCGCGTCAATTGACAGGGCGAAATTGGCGTCGGCTGGAAATAACGCCTGCATCAGTTCGTGGCTTGCCATCAGCAGCGCGGTTGCGCCGGGATCATGCGGATCGCCTGTTTCTATGGTGACAATGCGGCTCATGCCATTAGCGCGGATTGGATGGCGTCGCGGTTTAGGCCGGTTTCGCCGATCACCACAAGGCGGGTTTCGCGGCACTCGTTTGCGCCAAATGGCCGATCGAAATAGCTGTCGATGCGCGGGCCGACTGCTTGCAGGGTCAGGCGCAGGGGTTTATTTGCGACGGCGGCGAAGCCTTTGAGACGCAGGATATTGTGGGTGCGGATCACCTCGGCCAACTGTTCGGCGAATTCGGCGGGATCACTGATTTCCGGGCGGATGACGATGAAACTTTCAAACTCGTCATGATCGTGATCTTCGTCGTGGTGATGGTGATGCAGTTCGTGGCGGGCCTCAAGGTCGGATTCCGAGCCAATGCCCTGGCCCAACAGAACCTCGACCGGCAGTTCGCCCATGGAGGTTTTTATCACCTGCACACCGTCACGCGCGTCGTTGCGCAAGGTTTTGACAAGCGTGTTCGCCTCGTCTTCTTGCAGCAGGTCAGATTTGTTAACCACGATCATATCCGCACAGGCGATCTGGTCTTTGAACAGTTCCGACAGCGGCGTTTCGTGGTCGAGGCTTTCGTCCTTCGCGCGCTGGGCATCGATGGCCGCGATATCAAGGGCGAACTGGCCCTCATGCACCGCTTTGCCGTCGACCACCGTGACCACGCTGTCGACCGTAACTTTGGTGCTGATCGCAGGCCAGTTGAAGGCGCGCACAAGTGGCTGCGGCAAGGCAAGGCCCGAGGTTTCGATGACGATGTGATCGGGGCGATCCTTGCGCGTTAAAAGTTGCTCCATGGTCGGGATGAAATCATCGGCGACGGTGCAGCAGATGCAGCCGTTTGACAATTCCACGATGTCTTCTGCGCGGCAGGTTTCATCGCCGCAACCTTTCAGAATGTCGCCATCGACGCCGAGATCGCCAAACTCGTTGATAATCAGCGCGATGCGCTTGCCGTTCGCGTTTTGCAGCATGTGGCGGATCAGGGTGGTTTTGCCGGCACCAAGAAATCCGGTGACGATGGTGGCAGGAATTTTGGCTTGCATGGTGTGGGTTCCGTTTAGATGGTAGGGCGGCGCAGGTTTTGCGCCGCCCTTGATGTCAATCAGGCGAACAGGTCTTTTCGCCAGAAATATCCGGCAAAAAAGCCAAGTGTCACCCATGTGGCGGCCCCAACCGCCAAGGCGCGACCGGCGAACAGAGCGGCCAGCTCCGGCGGTACAAGACCACCATATTCCGCCGGATGTGGCGCGCCGATGGCTTGGGGCAGGATGATGATGGCCAGCCCGAACAGTTGCACCGGCAGGGTTTTTCCAAACGCAATGGCTGCGATCCCCGCGATGGTCGCCACGACCGTGCTGCCCCACCAGATTTGCCGGAGCTCCAGCGGTGCGGCTGATGCGCCGGGCAGTTCCGCCGGCAAGCCAAGGGCCGGGGCCAGTTGGAAGGCGATGAAACCGGCGAGGCCCCAAATGATCCCCGTGCGCGCCGAAACCGAGATGCCGTGACGCTGGGCAAAGGCAAAGCCCGCCACCATCAGAAAGGCAAAACCGGTATAGGAGGCGGTGGTCGCCAGGAATGTGCCAAGGTTTCGGACCATGGCACCGGATCTGGCCTCCGCCATGGCGGCCTCTTCTGCGGCGGCTTGTTCTTCAGGGGTGGCGGTTATGACGGCGGCGTTGTGAACTTTCACGCCGTCCTCATAAAGCTCGGCCTCCAGAATAACCGGAACCATCAGAAACACTTGCAGAGCGGCGGCAATCAGCCCCCCGGCAAGACCAGCGAACAACGCGCTGGCGATCAATCTTTTGAACATGGTTAGTGGCAGGCAAAGCCGAAAGCGTGACGGGTGTCGTGGCCAACGTTATGCACGGCCTCGATCTGGGCAAAACCCGCGAAAAGCACGATGCCAAGGCCGATCAGGGCGGTGGCGATAATTGCTTTCATATCGGCGGTCTGGCTGTGGGCCAGTGTCTGGGTCGCAGTTGTCATAGTCATACTCCTTTTCCCGTCATCCCCGACGGGGTTTTGGTTTCAACGATGCAGGGCTGGTTTCCTGACTTGCGGCTGGTAACGCTTCCACCTGCCTTCCCGATGTTGCCATCAGTGGCGTGTTTGGTGGTCGCTCACCGCATACAGTCGCGGGGGCGGTTGTGGCTTGGGGCCCCGGAGATCGGTCAGCCTTTCCACATTCCCATTTGATCCCCATGCGCTTGGCGCATATGCGGGGAACCTTGCATTGGGCCTTTGTGGCGCAGAACGGGCGCGTCGGTCAAGGTGAATAACGACAGATCGTTGCCGGTTTGAGGCATGTCTTACCCGCTGGAATCCGAGGCAAGAGGCCGGGCTTGCACAATATCTTGTGGATAACTGGCGGGAAACGGCCATATGCGGGGCTTAGTGGTTGACTCATTGGGGGCAAACCCGAAATTCTGTGTACCAACGGGAATCATCCACAGGCGCGCGCGCATTGCAGTTTTCAAAGCTCAGACTGACCGGCTTCAAAAGTTTCGTGGACCCCATGGAACTGGTGATCGCTGACGGGCTAACCGGCGTTGTCGGGCCAAACGGTTGCGGCAAATCCAACCTGCTGGAAGCGCTGCGCTGGGTCATGGGCGAAAACCGCCCGACCGCTATGCGCGGCGGCGGTATGGAAGACGTGATCTTTGCCGGGGCAGCCACGCGGCCTGCGCGCAATTATGCCGAGGTGGCGTTACTGCTCGATAATTCGGACCGCACCGCGCCTGCGGGGTTCAACGATCAGGATAATTTGGAGATCATTCGCCGGATCACCCGCGATGCCGGTTCGGCCTTCAAAACCAATGGCAAGGACGTGCGGGCGCGCGATGTGCAGATGCTGTTTGCCGATGCTTCGACTGGCGCGCATTCACCAGCTTTGGTGCGGCAGGGCCAGATCAGCGAGTTGATTAACGCCAAGCCCAAATCGCGGCGGCGTATTCTGGAAGAGGCGGCGGGGATTTCCGGCCTTTATCAGCGGCGGAGGCGGAGTTGAAACTGAACGGCGCGGATACCAACCTGACGCGCGTTGATGATGTGCTGGAGCAGCTTCAAAGCCAGTTGAACGCGTTGGCGCGGCAAGCGCGGCAAGCGGCGCGGTATCGGGCGATTGGTGAGGAATTGCGCCGCTCGGAAGGGTTGCTGCTGTATCGGCGTTGGCGCGAGGCGGATGTGGCTTTGCTGGCGGCAGTGGATGAGTTGAAACGGCTGACAAATGCGGCGGCGCAGGCGCAGGGGGCGGCCAGTGCGGCGGCGC
>JAADIC010000142.1 GCA_013151535.1 Alphaproteobacteria bacterium
GGATTGAACGGGTTTGGTGGTTCCCCGCCGATTGTTGCTCTGGAAGCCCGGGCGCGCGGATCGGGCACGGGAACCGCGGAAATCAGTGCCTTGGTATAGGGGTGCATCGGGTTGTCGAGCAAAGTTTCGCTGTCGGCCAACTCAACAATGCGCCCCAGATACATCACCGCGATGCGCGAACTTATGTGGCGAACGACGCTTAGATCGTGGGTAATGAACAGATAGGTCAGTCCCAGGTTTTTTTGCAAATCAACCAGCAGGTTAACCACCTGGGCCTGCACCGATACGTCAAGGGCTGAAACACTTTCGTCGCACACCAGCAATTTTGGGCCGCTGATCAACGCGCGTGCAATAACCACGCGCTGTTGTTGACCGCCCGAGAGCTGATGCGGGTAGCGTTCCAATAGGTTGTCTGGCAGCGAAACCGCTTGCATCATTTCGAGCACCTTGTCGTGCCGTTTACTGACGTCGCCAACTTGATGAATATCCAGCGGCTCACGAATTTGGGTGCCAATGGTCAGGCGCGGATTGAGGGCACCGAGCGGATTTTGAAACGCCAGCTGCATTTCGCTGCGCAAGCGGCGCCACTCTTGTTTATCGACATGGGTGATTTCCCGGCCCTCAAACCACACGGCCCCTGAGGTCGGGGTGATCAGATTGAGAATGAGCCGGCCGAAGGTTGATTTGCCGCAGCCGCTCTCCCCGACCAGACCAAGGGTTTCTCCAGCGCGTAATTGCAGCGAAACACCGTTGATCGCATGCGCCACCAGACGTTTTCCGAACAAGCCGGTTCGTGGTCCCGCGAAGTGGCAAACCAGATCCCGGGTTTCCATCAGAATTTCCGACTCTGGGCTGGGTTGTTTATTCATCGTAGCTCACCGGTTGGGTGCAGGCGACCCGGCGGGTGGAGGCAAGCTGGAGAAATTTGGGGCGCACACCGTAACAAGCGTCGTGGGATTGCTCACACCGCTCGGCAAACCGGCACCCTTCAACAAATTCATGGGGCGGTGGCGCCGTGCCCTCAATGGCATTCAGGTGTTCCACCCTGCGGTCGACCCGCGGCAGCGAATTGAGCAATCCAAGGGTATAATGGTGCAATGGAGCGTCAAACAATTCCACAACCGGGGCTTCCTCGACGACGCGTCCGGCATACATCACCGCCACGTCATCGGCCACTTCGGCGATTACCCCGAGATCATGGGTGATCAGGATCAGCGCCATGTTAAGTTCTTTTTTCAGATCGGACAGCAATTCCAGTATCTGCGCCTGAATGGTCACATCCAGCGCCGTTGTCGGCTCGTCGGCGATCAGCAGCTTGGGCTGGCAGGCGATGGCCATGGCAATCATCGCCCGTTGGCTCATGCCTCCGGAAAACTGGTGCGGATATTCGTTGAACCGGATTTGGGGTTCGGGAATACCCACAAGATCAAGCAGCTCGATGGCCCTTCGACGTTCCGCTCCCCCTGAAAGGTTTTGATGCAGGCACAGAGATTCTGAAATTTGCCAGCCAATAGTGCGCACCGGGTTGAGCGACACCATCGGGTCCTGAAATACCATCGCTATTTCACACCCGCGCAGCTTGGACAATTTGGCTCCATCAATTTTCAGCAAATCCTGGCCGTTAAACCATACTTCGCCACTGGTCACCCTTCCGCTCTCCGCCAGCAATCCCAATGCGGCAAGACAGGTTACGCTTTTTCCGCTGCCGCTTTCACCCACCAGACCGAGCGTCCGTCCGGCCCGGACCTTGAGGTCGACATTGTCCACAACCTGATAGCTGCCATCGGGTGTATCAAACACTACCGACAATCCGCGTACCTCGAGCAGATACTGCTCCACAGCCAGCTCTGGTGCGCCATTACTGATTGGTGCGGCTTTGCTCATTTCAGGGTCGGGTCCAATCGGTCGCGCAGCCAGTCGCCGACAATGGAAATCGACAGCGCCAGAAAAAATATCACCATGCCGGGCAACACCGCGATCCAGGGAGCCAGGATCAGATAATCGCGCCCCACGCCCAATATCTGCCCCAGGCTGGTCAATGGTGCCTGAACGCCAAGCCCGAGAAAACTCAGCGTTGACTCCAGCAAAATCACCCCGGGCAGGTTGATGGTTGCCTGTACCACCAGCGTGCCCAAAATATTGGGCAAGACGTGGCGGCGGTAAATCTGGAAATTTCCAAGACCAAGAGAGCGCACCGCCAGCACATAATCCTGTTGATTGGCGCTCAAGACCATCGAACGGGCCAGACGGGCGTAGCGTTCCCAGCCATCAATCCCCACCACGATGATCAGAATAGTCAAATTGTTGCCGACAAAGGCCAGCACCGCCAGCGCAAAAATAATGAACGGCAAGGAGACCTGCACATCGACCAGCATCATCAGTATCTCTTCCACCCAGCCCCGGAAATGGGCCGCAATGATGCCAAGAAAACTGCCCAGCACGGCGCCAATCGCTGTGCCAATCACCCCGATCAGCACGCTGAGACGAAGGCCGAACAGCAGGCGGGAAAGTACGTCGCGGCCCAGATCGTCGGTACCAAGAATATTATCCCAGCTTCCGCCCATGAACACAGGGGGCTGCAACTGGTTCCAAAGGTCGGTCTGGGTGTGGGGATAGGGCTGGAGCAGAAATCCAAACAGGGCCAGAAACAGGATTATGCCGATATAGGTCATGGCGATCAGCACCAGCCATTCGCCTGCCAGGCCCCAGGCGGTCAAACGTCTGGCGATGGGACCACGCGCGGCGCGGACTTTCGCCAGTCTGAGAGATTCAATATCGCTGGGCTCAGTTGCCACTCTGCCACCTCATGATTTCGATCCCGTAACGCTGATCCTCGGATCAAGAACCCCATAAAGTATGTCGACCAGCAGGTTGGCAAGGATTACCGTGGAGGCAACCATCAGGATGAAAAGCTGAACCACGGCAAAATCACGCACCCCCACGGCAACGATAAACAGCCGCCCGGCTCCGGGCCAGGCAAACACCGTTTCAATGACAACCGAACCGCCGATCAGCCAGCCAAGCTGAAAGCCGATGACGGTAATGGTGGGGATCGCCGCGTTGGGCAAAGCGTGCCAGGCGATCTGTCGCCAGTACGGCGCCCCCTTGGCCCGCGCGGTACGCATGTAGGGCTGGCGCAGAACCTCGAGCATCGCCGAGCGGGTGAACCGCGCGATCGAGCCTGCCAATGTCAGCCCAAGCGTGGTTGCCGGCAGGATCAGGTGCTGCCAGGTGCTGGCCCCCGCCGTCGGCAGCCAGCGCAGTTGCAGCGAAAACAGCAGGATCAGCAAAAGCGCCAGGAAATAGCTTGGCATAGAAAATGACGCCACCGCCGCCGTCATGATGCCGCGGTCCCAGAAGGTGCCACGTTTCAAAGCCGCAATGGCCCCCAGCATCACACCGGCAACGACGCTGACGCTAAAAGTCGTGCCCCCGAGCAACAGTGTCTTGGGCAGCCGCTCCATGACGATATCCCAGGCCTCGCGACCGTCAAAAAATGAGGTCCCGAAATCGCCACGGAATATGTCGCCGACATAAATCAAATATTGCTGCCACATTGATTTATCAATGCCCCATTTTACCCGGAAAACGTCCAGCGTCGCTTCCGGCGTGCCCAGCGAAAATATCGAATAAAGCGGGTCGCCCGAGGCGCGCAGAACGAAGAATACCGCCGTCACCACGATCCACAGGGTAAATAAACTTCTCAGAATCTTGATGAGGATGTACCGGGTCATTCTACGCTCTTGTTAAAAGCCTGACATGCAGATGGGCCGAAGACATAAGCCTCCGGCCCATCTGCCGTTTTCTTCAGGACCGCCTAGCCATTGTCTTTGACGTTGGCAGCGCGGAAATCCATGTAGAAGAAGGTATAGGGTTTCCAATCCAGGCTCTTGCGCACGCCATAGGCTTCAACCGGGCGATAGAGCAGGATGGCTGGTACCAACTCGTCCCACAAATCAAGCAGATCTTTGTAGGCCTGATTACGGGTGGCAAAATCCGAACCCTGCTCGATGGCGGTGCCAAAGGCCAGGAAATCAGCCGGGGGGGTACCGCCCCAGTCCTTCAGACGGTGTCCGCCTTCGCGGCCCCAGCTGAACCACATGCCGCCAGCCGGATCGGTCATCCACATGTTGTCAGATGCGGCGTAAGCGTCGCCTTCCTGACCCATCTGGCCCCAGTTCTCGATGATGTCGAGCTTCACGTTCAGCCCAACTTCTTTCCACATCTCCAGCCCGGCTTCGATCGCCCGTGTCATGTTGGTGTAGTAGCCACCAACGATGCGGATAGTGATTTCTTCGCCGTCATAGCCCGCTTCGTCCAGCAAGCGTTTGGCTTCTTCGGGGTCGTATGGCAGCGCTGCACGGTTCTGGAAATAGTCACCATAGCCTTCAAAATCATAGGTGCCGGCAACGGTCAACCCAGCCCACAACCGGTCGGCCAGCAATGCCCGGTTCAGCGACAGGGCCATCGCCTTGCGGATGCGCGGGTCGGCCTGCGGGCGGTCTTCCTTATACATGCGGAAGGTGATCATCTGCACGTTTTCAACCGCGACCGCACGAATCTCGGTGTTGGCGTCGTTATCAATCGGCCGGGTCTGGTCCGGCGGAATCGAAGTCACGATGTCATACTCACCGGTCAGCAGGCCCGCGATGCGCGCCGATGTTTCCGGCACCTCAAGGAAGGTGATGCTGGCCAGCGGCGGTTTTTCGCCCCAGTAATCATCAAAAGCCTCAAGCGTAATCGACTCGCCGGTCACACGGCCCGCCCATTTGTAGGGACCGGTGCCAATCGGCTCGCGGCCAAAGCCATCCTTACCCACACTCTCGTAATAAGCCTGAGGATATATCTGGCCCATCACGGTGGCCATGCGCGCCAGCAAGGCCGGATCGGGGTTTTTGGTGGTGATCCGAACGATCTTGTCGTCCACCGCCACGACGCTGGCAATCGTGCCCGAGGCCGCAAACGGCTCGAGACCGTCGCCATAGGTGTTGTTGATCGAGAACGCCACATCAGACGTGGTCATCGTGGTGCCGTCGTGGAATTTTACGCCCTGACGAATGGTAAAGTCCCATACGGTTGGCGAAACCTGCTCCCATGACGTCGCCAGCCCGGGAACAAGTTCGGCCCCGCTGCCATCGGGCAAGGACAAATAGTTGCGCCATACCAGCGTGTCGTAAATCGAATAGGCAACGCGAGCGCCAAAATTGGTGTTCACCGTCGGGCCGTGCGACGCCCAGGTCGAGGGCATCGCAACTCGCAGATCAGTTCGAGCGTCCTGAGCCGCAAACGCCGCGCCAGA
>JAADIC010000355.1 GCA_013151535.1 Alphaproteobacteria bacterium
TAAACCGTCGGCCTGCTCCAGACCGGCCCAAGCGAGCGTAAACCGGCGCGATAAAGCACCTCCAGCACCGCGAAATCCGTATCAATCGCCTCGGCCCCTTCCATATGCATGATCGCGGCCATGATCCCGCGCTTAAAGCAATCGCGAATATCCTGTGTGGATGTGCAGATTTCAAGCGCACCGTCGGCTTCGAGCCGGGCCAGAATTGCCGCTTGTCGCAAAACCACGGGCAGGGCCTCGGCTTGTGGAATTTCCGCAGGCAAGGGCAGATCATAGGATTTTTGGCGCATCTGCGCGTCAAAATCCACCTCTGCGCCGCCTTCCACCTCCGAGGGCACCCAGATCGCAAAGAAGCCTCCACCAAACCCGCCAGCCTTGGCCTTTGGCAGGTCGATATGGGTGTCATTGCCGGACCTGAAACGCCCCCCTACATCCGCGCCGCCTTTGAATTGCTGGAACAAAACGTCGTTATGGCCGTCAAGAATCAGGGGGGTGGGCATTTGGGGCCTCGCATGGGCTGAACGTGTCTGAACATTCAGCAAGATTCGCAAAAGCACAATACCGAACGCGGCGAAATCGACTGGTGCGCGGGGTAGTTGCGGCGTAGTTGCGGGGCAGTTTTTGGCCTTTTTGCGCAAAGATCCGGGCATGCAGGCGCAATCGGCCATTCAATAATTTGCAATTGAATTGTCAAATAATGTAAAAAAGCCGTTACAAAGCGTTACAAACTTTTGCTGAATTTGTGCCACAATCGGGGTAATTACATCACATGAGCGCCTTTGCAACACCCGCGAACAAGCATCTTCTGGTTGTCGATGACGACCGGGACATTCGTGTTTTGCTGGATCAGTTTTTGACGAAACAGGGCTATAGCGTGTCAACCGCCGCCGATCACAGGGAAATGCAAGCCATACTGGACAAGGAAAAAATCCACCTTGTGGTGCTTGATCTGATGTTGCCCGGCATGGATGGGCTGGCGATTTGCAAGGAGCTGCGCGAGACCTCGAAAATCCCGATTGTCATGCTGACGGCGCTGGGTGAAGAAAATGACAAGATTCGCGGTTTCAAGGAAGGTGTCGACGATTATCTGGCAAAACCGTTCAACCCGCAGGAGCTGCTGGCACGGGTTACCGCCGTTCTGCGGCGCACCGATATGCTGCCGCCTTTGCCAAAAGACCAGTTCAACCGGGTTTTGCAATTCGGCGACTGGCGCCTTGATATGGCCGTGCGTCAATTGACATCGCTTAGTGGCACGCTGATTGATCTCAGCGCCGCCGAATATGATCTGCTGGCGGTGTTTGTCGAGCATCCCAAGCGGGTGTTGTCGCGCGATCTGCTGCTGGATCTGACCCGCGGGCAGGTCGAAATCCCGTTTGACCGCAAGATTGACATGCAGGTCAGCCGCCTGCGCCGCAAGATCGAGGATGACCCGAAAAACCCGACCCTGATCCAGACCGTGCGCGGTGGCGGATATGTATTTTCAGCGGAGGTGTTGGTCGATGCGCAACCTGCTGCCTGATACGATTGCTTTTCGCGCCATGGCGCTGTTGGTGGTTGGCCTGGCCTTCACCCATTTCATCAGCAATCTGTTTTACACCAATGACCGCGAATCGGCGTTGCTGGCGGCTGGGGGCGAGCATTCGATCCAGTGGGTGGCGACAATGGGCATGGTCTCGGACACGGTGTCGGGCAAGGACTGGGACAAGGTGATCGAGCGGGCCAATTCCGATGACCGCGTGGTCAGCATGACCGCTGCGCCGTGGGTCACGTCGCATACTGGCAGCGGTTGGCGTGAAATGGCGTTACAGCGGGAGCTGGCGCGCCATGTGACGCCTGTGCAGTTGGAAAAGTACCGCATTTCATATGTGCCGGCCAACAGGATCGGCCGTGATTACGCCACCGTGCATACCGAATTGACCCCCGGCAATTCCGGGCGTTTGATGGAAATGTCCGATGGCATGATCCTGATTTCCATGCTTCTGGATACCGGCGACTGGCTGAACATGGCCGCCGCCGTGCAGCCGCCGCCGCCGCTTTTTTCGGCCCGTCTTGGCCTGTCCATGGCGGTGATGCTGGTGGCGGTGGTGGCGATTTCGGCCCTGATCGTCGGGCGCATGACCGAGCCTTTGAAACAATTGTCGCGGGCGGCGGAAAAGCTGGGAATGGATGTGCAGGCCCCGGCCATTCCGGAAATCGGTCCGGAAGAGGTCCGCCGTACGGCGCGGGCCTTCAATGTCATGCAAAACCGCATCCGCCGGTTTGTCGAGGATCGCACCCAGATGCTGGGGGCGATCGCGCATGATCTGGGCACCCCGATCACCCGTTTGCGCCTGCGCGCGGAATTTGTCGAAGACAAGGCGGTGCGGGCCAAGGTGCTGCGTGATCTGGATGATATGCAGCAGATGGTTGCGTCGACCCTGTCATTCATCCGCGAGGAATCCGCCTCCGAGCCGCAATCAACCGTCGATATTAGCTCGCTGATGTCGCGGGTCTGCGATGATTTCGCCGATCAGGGGCTGGACGTGACCCTGGAGGACGTGCCGCGCTGGATATTGGTCGATTGTCGCCCCGTCGCCTTGCGCCGCGCACTTGGCAATCTGGTGGATAACGCGGTGAAATACGGCCAATCGGCGCAGGTTTCGCTGGTGCAAGAGGACTCGGCCCTGAAAATCATGATCGAGGATCAGGGTCCGGGCATCGCTGACGACCGGCAGGAAGATGTGTTCAAGCCGTTTCTCAGGCTAGAGGATTCACGCAACCGGGAGACCGGCGGAACAGGCCTTGGCATGTCCGTCGCCCGGACAATCATTCGTGCGCATGGCGGGGATATCCGCCTGAATAACCGCGCCGAAGGTGGGTTGAGTATCGAGGTTCGCTTGCCTCTTTCCCGCCAGACAAGTGCGGCATCACAAGTGGTGCAGCAACATTCAAGCGAGACCAAGACGGCTTCGGTCATTGAAGCCGCGAAGAAGGAAATCCAAAGCAGGGGCATAGCCTGCAAATCTGTAGAGAGGACTAAGGAATGGAAAACGCTTTAGGGATATGGGGGCCTCAAGCGATTATGATGGCCATCACCGCATCCTTCACCATATTTGGCATGATTATGCTTCTGGCTGCCGTGCTGATGAAACGGCGCTGGAAGCCCAGCTATACGGTGGAGTTTGCGTTTATTGGTCTCATGTTGGGACTTGTCTGGTACGGTGACTATTTGAGCCAGGGTACCTATTCAGCCTATCAGAAAAACCTGAATACCGAGGAAAAGAAGGTCTCGGGCAATTATTCCGGTTTGGATGAACAGGCCTTTGACCGCACGGTGACCGTGGTCGCGTTTCAGTGGGGCTATGCTTTCATCAACGAAGATGAAGAGATCAGCCGTAACGCGGTGGTTGTCAAACCCGGTGAAAAAGTTCTGTTCAAGGTTGTCAGCAATGATGTGATCCACGGGTTCAATGTTCCCGTCGCGCAGATCACTGCTGAAATTGACCCGGACGAAAAGCGGGAATTGTGGATCAAGGCACCGGACAAGCCCGGCAAGTACCTGATTCAATGTGTAAACTATTGCGGCGTCGGCCACACGCAAATGAAGGCGTGGCTGGTTGTGGATGCTGGTGAAGGGGAGAGTTCCTAATGGCGACGATGGAAATGGATGATCCAAAAATGGGCGAAAAGGTCCATTGGGTCCCGGAGGATCTATTGAGCGGGATGACCGTGAAACAGATTCTCTTTTCAAATGACTACCGGCATATTGCCCTCAAAGGCATAATGACCTCGTTTATAATGCTGGCCCTGGGTGGCACATTCGCGGTTCTTTTCCGGTTGGAACTGACAGTTCCTGACGTGCAGTTCCTTGGGGCGCGGGTCTATATGACATTGATGACCCTGCACGGCATGGTCATGGTGTTCGGGTTTCTGATCCCGCTGGTCGTGTCGATCAGTTATTACATGTTGCCGAAAGTTCTTGGCAACGACCGTTTGCTCTGGGCTGGTGCGGCACAGGCAAGTTACTGGGTCTTGATTCTGGCGGCAGTGCTGCTGGTGATCGGTCGCCCTGACTTTACCTGGACGGCCTATGCTCCGATGTCGCTGCGCACGGGTAACCAGTTTGTCTGGATGGGCCATCTGGCGATCCTGCTGGTGGCGATTTCCGAGTTTCTGGCGGGTGCGGTTCTGTTTCGTAACGCGATTGCCGGCAAGGGTGGGTGGTCAAACACCCCTCTGATGGCTTGGGCTGCGGGCACGATTGGCCTGTTGTTCATGGCTTCAACCCTGCCGCTTGGTTTTGTCGGTTATGGTCTGTTGTCGGATTATGCCCAATGGACCAGCGTGGCGTGGTTTGATCCGTCGCGTGGCGGCTCTGTGCAGTTCTTCCTCTATGTCTTCTGGACATACGGACACCCTGCCGTTTACCTGCCTTTCGTTCCGGCCATCGCGATCATCTATTCGATCATGCCGCGTTTCCTTGGCCACCCGATGTGGAGCTATTGGTCAGGTGTGGTTGCCTTTGTTCTGTTGGCTGCGGGCGCTATGCCCATTGGTCCGCACCACTTCCAGCCGGTCTATACGGTGTCGGGGGATTATCAGCGTTTCGTTCAGATATTGACGATGCTGGTGTTCATCCCGTCGGTGCTGCATGTGTTCAACTGGATATCGTCGCTGTTCATGGCACCGATACCGGATTCGGCACGCAAGGCGATCCCGTTCAAGTTCATGATCTTCGCGATCGCCTTCATCGTCTACGGGGGTGCAACCGCGTTCCTGAACGCGCAAATCGCACCGGATAGTGACTTTATCCATAACACTTACTGGATACCGGCCCACTTCCACGCCATGTTCTTTGGCTTCTCGGGCCAGATGGCGTTTGCCGGGGTTTACTTCCTGTTCCCGTATTTCACGGGCCGGATGTATAACCAGACCATGGGCAACTGGCATTTCTGGTTGTGGCAGATCGGTCTGTTCATCAAGATCACTGCCATGGGCATTGCCGGATACCTCTACTTCCCGCGCTGGGTTTACGACTATCTGGATATTCCGGGTTGGGCCGAAGCACAATTGTTTGTCACCATTGGTGGCTACATGGTGGCAGTAGGCTTCCTGTTTTTCCTGGTGAACCTGTTCTGGAGCGCCAAACATGGCAAACTGGTCGAGGATGATCCCTGGCCCGTCGTTCATGACCTCAAAGCAGCCCCTGCCGCTGCACCAGCAGAATAAGGAGAACCGAAATGCTGAAATTTTTTGGAATTGTCGGATTGGTCGGTGCGGTGTTATTCGTCTATCTGGTCACATACGGCGAGCGGCAATTGCCGCCCGAGGTCAGCCTGCTGGAAGGGTTCCGTGAACAGGGCTTCGTGCCTGAAAACCGCAACCTCGCCTTCGACGAAAGCGCTGAAGAGGCGAACGTCTTTGAAGTGCCTGAACAGGATGGTGTTGTCCTTGCGGCGGCACTTGCCAACGATCCGATGGCCGGCATGGATATGTCCGGTTCCTCCACCGGTGGTGACGCCATGGAGGGCATGGATATGTCCGGTTCCTCCACTGGTGGTGACGCCATGGAGGGTATGGATATGTCCGGTTCGGACAGTTCGGGTGCCATGAACATGGATGGCATGGAAATGGGCGAGGGCGGTCTTGGTTTTGCCGAAGAGGGCAAGTTTGACCGTGAAATCGAGCTGAGTATGGACGAGTGGAAATTCTCGGACATGCAGATCGACGTCAAGATGGGCGAGCGCATCAAGTTCACCGTCAAGAACGGTGGCCAGATCCCGCATGAATTCATGTTCATGACTGGCCCGCTCATGGCGGCTGCAACCTATCGCGGCACAAGGGCGGACTGGAACCTCTTGGAGCATGAAGCCCTGTTTGAACAATCGCTGGTCCTGCCGGGCGGCGAGTTCAGCTTTGTTGTGCAAGTTCAGGAAGCCGGAAGCTGGATGTTCATGTGCATGCTGCCTTACCACATGCAGTTGGGCATGATGGGCCAGATGGCGACTGAAGGTATGGCCATGGATATGGACATGTGATCGAAATATGCGTGGCCGGGGAAATCCGGCCGCGCAGCTTCTTTTTAGGGAACCTATCATGACCGACACCACGATTTCTGCCGCCGATACACGGCCCTCCCGCGCCGCCGACTATTTCGCGCTTCTGAAGCCGCGCGTTATGTCACTGGTTGTGTTTACCGCCGCAATCGGCCTTGTGGTCGCGCCGGTTTCGATGAATCCGTTTAACGCATTTGCCTCGATCCTGTTGATCGCCATTGGTGGCGGCGCTTCTGGTGCCCTGAATATGTGGTGGGACGCCGATATCGACATCAAAATGCGCCGCACCGCCAATCGTCCGGTGCCTGCGGGCCGGATCAGCCCCACAGCCGCCCGCAATTTCGGCCTGGCCCTGTCAGTTCTGTCAGTGGTGCTTTTAGGCCTCGTGGCCAATGTGGCCGCCGGCGCGATGCTGGCCTTTACCATCTTTTTCTATGTGGTGATCTACACCATGTGGCTCAAACGCTCGACACCGTGGAACATCGTGATCGGTGGCGCGTCCGGGGCCTTTCCACCAGTCATCGGCTGGATCGCGGCCACGGGTGGCATCAGTATCGAAGCGGTCGCGATGTTTGGCCTTGTCTTCATGTGGACCCCGCCGCATTTCTGGGCACTGTCGCTGTTCATGAATGATGATTATTCCCGCGCCAAAGTGCCGATGCTGACCGTGACCCACGGGCGGCCCGCCACGCGCAAACAAATCCTGATCTATACCTTGTTGCTGGTGCCGGTCTCGCTGGTTCTGGCCTTCTCTGCGGTCGGTGGTGTTGCCTATTTCGCCATCGCGCTGGGCCTGAATTTCGCCTTTGTCAAAGGTGCGCTGGGCCTGTGGCGGCGTGACGAAGAAACCGCGGGGCTGGACA
>JAADIC010000030.1 GCA_013151535.1 Alphaproteobacteria bacterium
ACGGGCTGGTGCCGCAATTGCAGGCGTGGCTTGATAAGGCCGGTGCCGATGTCAGCATTTTGAATGCGGGCGTGTCGGGTGACACAACCGCCGGTGGCCGCGCGCGGATTGACTGGACCCTGACGCCGGAGGTGGACGCGATCATCGTCAATCTGGGCGGCAACGACATTCTGCGCGGCATTGATCCGGCCACGGCGCGCGCCAATCTTGACGATGTGCTGGCGGCGATTACGGCCAAAGGCCTGCCGGTTTTGCTGGTCGGGCTGGACCCGCCGACCAATTTCGGCCCCGATTTCAAGGAGGGCTATGATCGGCTCTATCCCGAGCTTGCGGCGAAATACGGTGCCCTTTTTTACCCGAGCTACCTCGGAACCCTGATGGAAACCGGCGATCGGGCCGAGGTCTTGAAAACCCTGATGCAGCCCGACGCCATCCACCCCAATGCGGATGGCGTCAAGGCCATCGTGAACGTGCTTGGCCCCAAGGTTCTGGACCTGATTGAACGGATTGAATGAAACATGAATAACCCCTGCATCATCTGCGTCGCCATCACCGGATCAGTCGCCCGAAAAGAAGATAATCCAGCCGTTCCCGTCACCATCGCCGAGCAGATCGAAAGCACCCATGCGGCGTTTGAAGCAGGGGCTGCAATCGCTCATATCCATGTGCGCAACGCCGATCAGACACCCACCTCCGACCCTGACAGGTTCGCCGAGTTGATCGCCGGTATTCAGGCCACCTGCGACGGCATGATCGTGCAGGTGTCAACCGGTGGGCGCTCGGGCGCGGGGCTGGAACGCGGCGCAATGCTGGCGCTGGCGCCGGACATGGCCTCGCTCACCGTGGGGTCGAACAATTTCCCGACGCGGGTTTATGAGAACCCGCCGGAGCTGGTCGATTGGCTGGCCAGCGAGATGCTGAAATATAACGTCAAACCCGAGATCGAGGCGTTTGATCTGTCGCATATCTTTCAGGCCGTGAAGATGCAGAACGACGGGCGGCTCAACGGCCCCTTGCATGTGCAATTCGTCATGGGCGTCAAAAACGCCATGCCGGTGGATCGCGAAGTGTTAGATTTTTATGTGAAAACCCTGAACCGTCTGGCCCCTGACGCCACATGGTGCAGTGCCGGTGTTGGCCCCGGTCAGATCCTGCTGAACGAGTGGGCAATTTCGGCTGGTGGCCATACCCGTACCGGTCTTGAGGACAACGTCAGGCTGAATAAATCCACCTTAGCGCCGTCAAACGCCGCCCTTGTGGCGCGCGCTGCTGATCTTTGTGAAAAATATGAACGCCCCGTTGCCACCTGCCAACAGGCGCGTGAAATCCTCAACCTGCCCCTTTTGAAAGGACGTTAAAATGTCTCGTGATGTCGTCATCGTCTCCACCGCCCGCACCCCGATTGGCAAGGCTTATCGCGGCGCTTTCAACGATACACAGGCCCAGACGCTCGCCGGTCACGCAATTGAAAACGCAACTCGTCGCGCCGGGCTGGACGGGGCTGAAGTTGAGGACGTGATTATCGGTGCGGCCCTGCAACAAGGCTCAACCGGCAGCAATATCGCCCGGCAAGCGGCCCTGCGTGCGGGCCTGCCGACCAGTGTTGCCGGTATGTCGCTGGATCGTCAATGTGCCTCCGGCCTGATGGCGATTGCGGTGGCGGCGGGGCGCATATCCATGGGCGATATCGATATCGCCGTGGCGGGCGGGGTTGAATCCGTGTCCCTCGTGCAAAACGCCAATATGAACCTCAGCCGCGCCGCTGATCCTTGGTTGGTGGAGCACCGCCCCGACATTTACATGAGCATGCTGGAAACCGCCGAGATCGTGGCGGATCGTTACAATATCAGCCGCGAAGCGCAGGATGAATACGCCGCCCAAAGCCATCGACGCACCGCTGAGGCGCAAGCGGCTGGTCGTCTTGACGCCGAAATCGCGCCGCTGGCGAGTGTGAAGAAGGTCAAGGATCGCGAAACCGGTGAGGTCTCGGATCAGGCCGTGACCCTGACGCTGGATGAAGGCCTGCGCGCCGGAACCACGCCCGAAAGCCTTGCCGGTTTGCAGCCGGTATTTTCGGGTGGTCAGCAGGTCAAACAGGGGGCGTTCATCACCGCAGGCAATGCCTCGCAATTGTCTGACGGGGCGGCGGCGCTGGTGGTCATGGATGCCAAAACCGCCGCGCAAAAGGGCCTGACGCCGCTGGGGCTGTTTCGCGGTGTGGCGGCAGCGGGCTGTGATCCCGACGAAATGGGCATCGGCCCGATTTTCGCGGTGCCTAAACTGCTGAAAAAGGCTGGCCTGACAATTGATGACATCGATATGTGGGAATTGAACGAGGCATTTGCCTCCCAAACCCTCTATTGCCGCGACAAGTTGGGGATTGATCCCGACAAACTGAACGTCAGCGGCGGTGCCATCGCCATCGGCCACCCCTACGGCATGTCGGGCGCGCGCATGTCAGGCCATGTGCTGATCGAGGGCAAGCGGCGCGGCGCGAAATACGGTGTCGTCACCATGTGCGTCGGCGGCGGCATGGGCGCGGCGGGGCTGTTTGAAATCCTTTAAGCGGCTGGATATATCGCCAGTGAAATGCTGCGCATGCAATTGGCCAGAACCGAGGGGGGTGACGGTTTCCAAACAAGACCAGAGCGTTCTCAGTCGGCCTCCGCCGGGCAGGCGGCGCGGTCTGCAACCTCGGCAGCCAGATTAAGCGCATTGGGGCAGAAGGCCTGAAACCCCTCGATCCTGAAATCACCGATGGCTTTTTGCCCTTCGCCGGATATCAGCCAATCGGAAAAGGCCCGCGCCATGTCCACTTTGACATGGGGGAAGCGCTTGGGATCGACCAGAATATAGCCGTAAGGATTGAACAGGGCCTTGTCGCCGCTGAACAGCAACTTCATGCCGCCCTTGTTGCCAAAGGTGATCCATGTACCGCGATCCGTCAGGGTATAAATCTGCCGGGCCGAGGCCAGATTAAGCGTCGCCCCCATGCCCGAACCGGTCTCCAGATACCACGCGCCTTTGGGGGTGATTCCGGCGGCGCGCCACAATTCAATCTCTTTTTTGTTGGTGCCGCTGTCATCGCCGCGTGACGCGAAAGACGCGCCGCTGTTGGCAATCATTGCCAGTGCGGATGGCGCGTCAGGCGCGCTGCGAACGTTCGCCGGATCATTCGCCGGGCCGACAATGACAAAATCATTATACATGATATCGCGCCGCTCGATGCCGTAGCCCTGGGCGATAAACGCATCCTCGGACGGGCGGTGATGCACCAGCAGCGCGTCCGCATCGCCATTGCGCGCAATGCGCAGGGCTTGGCCGGTGCCAACCGCAACCACGCGCACCTGAATGCCGGTTTCAGCGGTGAAGATCGGCAGGATCACATCGAACAGGCCGGAATTCTGGGTCGACGTGGTCGAGGCCAGAACGAAGAACTTTTCCTGCGCGAGGGTCTGCGTCGCCAGCAGACACAAAACTGTGGCTTTCAGCAAAAGGGTAATTCTTAAATTCATAGCTCGCCTTTCAGGAATTTCTGCGCCGGAATGCTTTTGGCGGCGTCAAAGAAATCATCCGCCCCGGCCTGCTCGACCAATTGCCCGTTATCAAAGAACAGAATGTCGTCCGCCAGACGCCGCGCCTGGGCGATATCATGGGTCGACATCAGGATTTTGGTGCCGTTTTGCGCGATACGGCGCAGGATTTCTTCCAGCTCTTTGGTTGAGGCCGGATCAAGGTTGGCGGCAGGCTCGTCCAGCAACAGGATGCGGGGATCGGTGACAATGGCGCGGGCCAGATCGAGGCGCTTGCGCTCGCCGCCCGACAGGGCGGCGGCGGGTTTGCGCGGGTCGGTGCCAAGGCGGGCCTCGGTCAACGCGTTGGCGATGCGCTCGCTTCTTTCGGCCCGCCTTAAGGTGCTGGAATGCAGCGCCAATGCGATATTACCGGCAACCGAGCGGCGCAGGATCGGGGTTGATTGAAACACAAACCCCCGACTGGCGCGGGTTTTGCGGGCAGGTTGACCGCCCCAACTTACAGAACCACTGCTGAAATCCAGCAATCCATGCGCCGCAAACAGAAACAGGCTTTTGCCCGCGCCGTTCGGCCCCATGATTACCGTGATCCCGCTTGAGGTCAGATCCAGATCAATCGGCCCCAGCAAGGACTTGCCGTTCTTGCCGATGGTCAGGCCAGAAAACTGCAAATGCGGCGCGCTCATCTCGTCGCCTCGTAACGCCGCCCGAATCGCGCCAGCCCATGGATCAGCGCGTTGACGGAAATCGCAATCGCCAGCAAAATCACCCCCAGCGCCAGCGCCAGTTCCAGATTGCCCTTGGAGGTTTCCAGCGCAATCGTGGTCGTCATCACCCGGGTCAACCCGTTGATATTGCCACCCACGATCAGCACCGCCCCAACCTCGGCCAAAGCCCGGCCAAAACCGGCGAGGATGGCCGTCATCACCCCGAAACGTGCGTCCCAGATCAGGGTTTTGAGCCGCAGCAAAGGCCCCGCATCAACCGACAGCAGCAACGCATCATATTCCCGGCGCAGCGGCAGAACCGCCTCGCGGGTCAGGGCCAGAATGATCGGTGCGATCAGGATGGTCTGAGCGATAATCATCGCGCCCGGCGTGAACAGCAGCCCCAGATTGCCAAGCGGCCCGGCGCGCGACAAGAGCAGATAAACCGATAGGCCAACCACCACGGGGGGCAACGCCATCAGCGATGTCGACAAAACCACCAGCACCCCGCGCCCCGGAAACGACCAGATCGCCAGTGCCGCCCCCAGCGGAATGCCGATGCAGGCCGCCAGAAAACTGGCCGTCAGGCTGACATAAAGCGACAGGCCAACGATCTGCAACAGCGCCGGATCACGCGCCGCCACCAATTGCCAGGATTGCAGAAGGGTTTCCATATGACGCAGTTAATTCCGGTGATAATTGGCGGCAGGTCTTGCCCTTTACGATGATCTACCCAATGTAAGGCACTTGGACAATCGCTGAAACGAGGATGCGCGCAGATGTCTTTAACCAACGATCAAATTCTTGAGGCCTTGCGCCGGATCACCCTGCCCGATGGCGGCGATATAGTGTCGCGCGATTTTGTCCGGGCGTTGAATGTGGATGGTGGCGCTGTGCGCTTCGTACTGGAAGTGCCCGCCGAAAAGGGGCCGGCGATGGAACCGGTGCGCGCCGCCGCCGAAAAGCTGGTTGCGGGGCTTGAGGGGGTCACAAGTGCCACGGCCATTCTGACCGCTCATGTGGCCAATCCCAAATCCGCCCCCGAATTTGAAAATCGGCGGTCATCCCAAGCCGCAAGCCGGGCCTGAACCTGTGGCCGGTGTCGATCGCATTCTGGCCATTGCCTCGGGCAAGGGCGGGGTTGGTAAATCGACCGTGTCCAGCAATCTGGCCGTCGCTTTGGCGCGTCAGGGCCGCCGCGTTGGCCTGCTTGATGCCGATATCTACGGCCCCTCGCAGCACCGGATGATGGGGCTGAACAAACGCCCCGCCTCTCCCGATGGCAAAGAGATCATTCCGCTGGTCAGCCATGGTGTGACCTTCATCTCCATGGGTCTGATGCTGAAAGAGGACGAGGCCGTGGTCTGGCGTGGTCCGATGCTGATGGGGGCGCTGCAACAATTGTTGGGGCAGGTGCGCTGGGGCGAGCTTGACGTGCTGATCGTCGATCTGCCACCCGGCACTGGCGACGTGCAGTTGTCACTGGCCCAGAAAACCAATGTGGACGGTGCGATTATCGTCTCGACCCCGCAGGACATCGCCCTGATGGATGCGCGCAAAGCCATGAATATGTTCGTGAAAACCGGCATTCCGGTGGTCGGCATGATCGAGAATATGTCGATGTATGTCTGCCCGAAATGCGGCAACGAGGATCATATCTTTGGCCATGGCGGGGCAAAGGCCGAGGCCGAAAAGCAGGGCATGAACTTTTATGGAGAGATCCCGCTTGATATCAATGTGCGCCTGTCCAGCGACAGCGGCACCCCGATTGCCAGCGGCGAGGGGCCGATTTCGGATGCTTATGCCAAGATTGCCAAGACGTTGATCGACGAGGGGCGGGCGTAATCTGCCTTACCAAAGCGTGAAATTCAACTTCTCGGGTTGCAGGCATATTTCGTCGCTACAGGCCTGAAACTCGACCGTCAGAATTGGCGGCGTGCCGTTGCCATCCGGCGAAACGATCCCGCCGATTGAAAACTGACCCTCATACAGGGACAGCGGTTCATCATTGAAGCCCAGCGATTTGATCGTTGCGTCCGGATAATCCAGCCTTTGTATATCGGCGTTTTCAACCGTCAGCGCGGTCGGGATGAAATACTCCTCAAGCGGGGTGTTTGAATTGACGTGCCAGCCCGCGCGCACCTCGAAACTCAAGCTAAACGCGCCGGTCTGCGCCTTTTCGATCACGACCCGCACATTGCCCTCAGACCGGTAAAGCACCGTGCCGATCTGCTGGGCCTGAAACTCCTCAACCGCCTTTAGTGACGCTGCCCGTTTTTTCGGCGCGGCCTTGGCCAGGCCTGACAGGGTCGAGGTCAAAACCTGCCCGGCGCGCTGGATATCCGGCACATTGGCGCGATCCGCAAGGCGGGCAAACAGCGCCAGCGCCTGCGCATTGCCTGCCTGTAGCGAGGTGTCGTCAACCGGGATCATCCGGGCGATACCATCGGTGCTGGCGGTCATGAAATAGCCGGTTTCAGCCGTGCCAAAACGCGTTTGAACCGCGCGCGCCATGTCGATTGCAGCCTCCAGCCAAGTGCTGCGCCGCGTGGCATCCGGATCAAAATCATGCAGTGCCATCAGCGCCAGCCCAAAACCCGCATAATCCGGCAATTGCGCCGCCACACCAGCCTTGCCGTTGATAAAAACCCGGTTGAGCACGTCGCCATCGCGCATCTCGTCCAGAATGAAATTGGCGGCTTTGGCGGCGGCGTCAAACAGCTCGGGCCGATCCAGCCTTAGGGAGGCCTCGGCCAGAGTTTCGATCATACCGGCGTTCCAGCCGACCACGATCTTTTCATCCCTGAACGGCGGCAGACGTGTGTTGCGCACTTCAAGCATTGTGCCAAGCATGGCGTCAAGCTGGGCGTAAAACGCCCGCTCGGTCAGGCCCGCCTCGTCGGCCAAATCGGCGGGCAGGGCGGCCATGTTCAAAACATTACGCCCGTCAAGATCACCGTTATCATCAACCTGAAACAGCTTGGCAAACAGGCCCGCCTTGTCGCCAAGCGGCGCAAGCTCTTCTGGTGTCCAAGTGTAATACGCCCCTTCCAGAAAGTCGCCGTCAGCGTTGACAGAATCCGCATCGAGCGCCGAATAAAACCCGCCCGAAGGCGCTGTCAGATCACGCAGCACAAAATCAAACAGCCGGTTCGCCGCGCGCTGATAACGGATTTCGCCCGTGGCCGAATAGGCCCGGATCAGCAAGCGCCCGGACAGCGCCTGATTGTAAAGCATCTTTTCAAAATGCGGCACATGCCATTCAGGATCGACCGCATAGCGGTGAAACCCGCCACCGATCTGGTCCTGAATGCCGCCGATAATCATACCGTCCAGCATGCCGGTCACCGCCTCCAGCAGATCGGCGTCACCACTGCGTTCTGCCTGATCCATCAGGAACAGGAACAACGGTTCTTGCGGGAATTTCACCGCTTCACCGATACCGCCGTTGAAAGGATCAACCTCGTCGATCAGCTCAAACGCGGCGTCTTGAAAGAAGCTGGCGGATAATGTGGTGCGCTCGGCCTGCTGGATCAACAGGGTGCTGAGCAGCGCGGCAAGTTTCACGCTTTTGGCCTCGATCACGGCGGGATGGCTCTGCCAGAGGTCCACATTGATCTTGAGCGAATTCAGAAACGTATCCGGCAGTTGATAAGTGTCGCCATTAAAAGGCGCACCATCGGGCGTCAGGAAAACCGAATTCGGCCAGCCGCCCGCACCCGTCACCTGTTTGGTAATCAGCAGGAACTGCTCGTCAAGATCGGGGCGCTCCTCGCGGTCGACTTTGATCGAAATGTAATTCTCGTTCATAAAGGCGGCGATTTCCGGGTTCTGGAAACTCTCCTCCTCCATCACATGGCACCAGTGACAGGCGGAATACCCGACCGAGACGAACACCATCTTGCGCTCGGCCCTAGCCTTGGCCAACGCCTCGTCGCCCCAAGGATACCAGTTCACCGGATTATCCGCATGCTGCGCCAGATAGGGCGATTGATTGCGCGTCTTGCAGATGGTTTCCCGATTGCAATTCGTGGGAGATAGCGGGCGAGCCTGTCAGTATAAAAAGAAGAACAAGTATACGCATATGGCCCCCGGTTTGAAAATTTGACCGAGTATAGGCGAAAAACCGGTCAACCGGGTAACTTTGTCGGGAGGGCAGGGCTGATATGGCGGCAAAACGAATCAGTTTGGTGGGTGAATTTTGCTGAAATTCCGAATGTTCTCAATATGTTCTCGCTTCAGTGGCGCAATCTCGGGATTTTATGGGAAATGACGGCGATTTTCTCACACCACTAGATATAGGGGGCCTCGCGCCACTTTCCACTAATTGGCGGTAATGAGGCGCGTTTGAGGCTGTTGTCTCCGGTATGGAAACCCAATTTCCAGCCGCTTGACCATTGTTTCCCACGCAAGACCCTTGTTTTCCATTGATTCCCATAGTATCCATAATCCCAAGATGAGAAACGGGACATAAGGGCATCAAGACCCGCAAAACCCAAGTCAGGTTTCATACAGGCCCCG
>JAADIC010000106.1 GCA_013151535.1 Alphaproteobacteria bacterium
GAGGCGCGGGATTTGGGCCGCGAAATGGCCCGCAAATCCATGCAAACCCGAAACCGGCCAGTGGTGCTGATTTCCGGCGGTGAAACCACCGTCACCATGGGGGCAAACACCACCGGAAAAGGTGGGCGAAACGTCGAATTCCTGATGGGCCTCGCGCGTGAATTGAACGGTGCACCTGACATTTGCGCCCTTGCTTGTGACACCGACGGCGTCGACGGGGCGCAAGACATCGCGGGCGCGATCATCACCCCAACCACCCTTGATCGCGCCACCAATGCGGGCTATCCCATCGCGAACGCCCTGCAAAACCACGACGGCCACGGTTTTTTCGCCCGTCTTGGCGATCAGGTTGTCACCGGGCCGACACGCACCAACGTCAACGATTTCCGCGCCATCCTGATTGGCCGACTTTCGCCAAAATCCACCGCAAGCCCATAGCACAATCCCATAGCATTCACGCCGAAGCCCATGTAATGTTTCGCACAAGACTTGCATTCGGAAACCACGATCATGAGCAAATCCATCCCCTCCGTCTTTGACGCGGAACCGATCCCGGATTGCGCCCGCGCCGAGGTCGAGGAATTGTTAAAATCCGGAGATCTTTTTCGCTACACCGCGCCGACGGACCAGCCCACGCCCGTGGCCCGGCTGGAACATGAATTTGCCAAGCGGATGGGGGTGAAATACGCGCTGGCGCTCAACTCCTGCTCCTCCGCGATTTTCCTGTCGCTGCGCGCACTTGGCGTTAAACCAAACGACCCGGTGCTGATCCCGGCTTTTACCTTTGCCGCCGTACCTTCGGCGGTGATCCATGCCGGCGGCAAGCCGATACTGGTTGAAGTGGGCGACAATTACCGCATCGATTTGGCGGATTTTGAGGCCAAGCTGACGCCGCAAATCGCCGCCGTGGTGATCTCGCATATGCGCGGCCACACCTCGGATATGGATGCGATCATGGCGCTGTGCAACATGCGCGGCGTGCCGGTGATCGAGGATGCGGCCCACTCATTGGGCACGCTCTGGCAAGGGCAAAAAATCGGCACCATCGGCAAGCTCGGCTGCTTTTCGTTCCAATCCTACAAGATGGTTAATGGTGGCGAAGGCGGCATGTTGATTACCAATGATGAAGATGTCATCGCCCAGGCGATCATCATGTCCGGCGCTTACGAGCATAACTGGCAAAAACACGGGCTGAACATCAACGCATTCGCTGAATACCAAAATACCTTACCGCTGTTCAATCTGCGCATGAACAACCTGACGGCGGCGATCATCCGGCCGCAATTGTCGGAACTCGAGCGCCGGGTCACCCGCGGGCGGCGCAATCACGATCATGTGGCGGCGTTGTTGAACAAGTCACCGTGGCTTCAGGTTCCGACACCTTTGGCAGGCGAGGTCCGCGCACCGGATTCGATCCAGTTCAACCTGATCGATTTCTCCGAAGCTGAGGCCCGTCAATTCGTCGCGGCTTGCGGCTCTAAGGGTGTACCGGTCTCGGTTTTCGGCCTGAACACGGACAACGCCCGCGCGTTCTGGAACTGGAAATTCATCGGCAACATTCCGGACCTGCCCAAAACCCGCGCCATGCTGGTGCGCGCCTGCGATTTGCGTTTGCCTGCCCGCCTCGACACAGCGGAACTGGATGCAATTGCACAGGATATTCTGACAGCACTGAACAAGATCAAGCCCGCGCATTCATCGTTTCATAAAGGCTCCGGGGCGGAGCATAATCGCCCCGTAAGGCCCTGAAATAACGGTCCGTCAGGATCTGACGCCTACCTGCGCGCCTGAAAGTTTTCGAGCAGGTCGACAACCTGCCGATACCACAACTCTCCCGCCGCCAAAAACCACGGATGCCCGCCCGGATGGTAGAGACGCGTCGTCGGTGTGGTCAGGGAATAGGCGGTCTCACCGCGCTTGTCCCCCAGCGCCTGATACGCCACTTTCATGCCCAGATAGGGGGCCATGGCCACGCCGCTGCCGGAATAACCAAGGGCAAAATACTGGCCCTGATGCTGGCCCACATTTGGCATCTGTTCAAACGCGAAACCGGTATAGCCGCGCCAGGAATGGCTGATCTTAACATCGGCAAGATCGGGCCAGATGCCGACCATCGTCGCCTTCAGCCGTTTGGCCGCCAGATCCGGCCCGTAAGGCACCATTCCGGCCCGCCCGCCAAAGACAATCCGCCGCCCGTCCGGCGATATCCGATAGTAGGAATGCTTGGCCCGGGTTTCGACCATCATGCGCCGTCCGGGCGCCAGACGGGCAAGCAGATCGGGCGGCAATTCTTCGGTTGCGATGATGAAACTTGGCAGCGGAAACACCCGCCGCGCCAGCCAGTTGAACGGTTTGCGCGTATAGCCATTTGTGGCGTGGATAACATTTTCAGAGCGTATATCGCCGCCTTTGCTGCGCAAAACGAACGCCCCGCGCACGCCCTCGATGGCCAAAACCGGGCAATTCTGCACCACATGAACCCCCTCGCGCAGGGCAATCCGCATCAATTCATCATGGAACTTTCGCGGCTGCAATGCGCCGTGATCTTCGTAATATATCCCACCGGCATAAACATCGCTGTTGATATGTTCGCCAAGCCGGTCGCGCGAAACTACCGCCAGCTCATAGCCCGTCAACGCCTTGAGATCCGCCGCCAAAGTCACTTGTTCAGCGTGGGCCTTGCGGCTTGAGGCCAGCACGATCCGCCCGGTCGGCTGAAAGTCGCACGCGATTGACTCCGCCTCGATCAGAGCACGCGTAAAAGCATAGGCCTCGGGCGCTTCATTCAACAGCACCACCGCCGCATCGCGCCCAAATGATCTTGTCATCGCGGAAATGGATATCCGTGTATGCGCCCCGAACATGCCGCCATTGCGGCTCGAGGCCCCCTGCCCCGGAATGATCGCGTCAATCACCGTCACATCCGCCCCGGCGCGGCGCGCGGTGATTGCCGCACTGAGGCCGGTATAACCCGCGCCAATGATCGCAATATCCGTCTTTTGAGGCGGGATTTCAGGCAGATCGGGCAATTCAGCCCCGTCCTGCCACCAGTATGGAATGCCAAAGCTGGTCATCGCGCTCTAGAGCTTGGCCAGTTTTGCCTGCAATTCGGCAAGCTGTTTCTTGATTTCGTCCAGATCTTCGGCGTTGTTCTCGGGCGCAGTCTCGGGCGCATCCTCGACCGGTTTACGGCCCCAATTGCCCAGCATCGCGCTCATGAATTCCTGTTGTTTTTGCTGCCAGCCCTCAAAGCCGCCAAAGGCCGCCATCGGGTCGGGTATGGAATCCTGCATTTTTTCAACCATATCGGCCTGCCCCTGTTTCAGCATGTCAAAACTCTGGCTCAGAAAATCCGGCACAAAACTTTGCGCGTTGTCGGTATAGCTGCGCACCAGATCGGTCAACACGTTGACCGGTAAAACATTTTCGCCCTTGGATTCGTGTTCGGTGATGATCTGCAACAGAAACTGCCGGGTCAGGTCATCGCCGGTTTTCAAATCGATAATCTCCACTTCGCGACCGGCGCGGATGAAACCGGCGATATCATCCAGCGTCACATAATCGCTGGTTTCGGTGTTGTACAAACGGCGGCTGGCATAGCGTTTAATCAGCAGCTTTGAACTTGGATCGGGCATGGGCGGCCTCGTTGTTGCGATGCAGCAATGCTAGTGCGGCATTGCGCTTGCAGCAAGAGACAAAAAAGGCGGGCCCTTGCGAGCCCGCCCAAAACTATCACCAATCGGGAGGAATTGGTAATAAGGTAAAACTTAAGCCGCTTTCGCAGTCGCTTTCTTCACCGCCGCTTTGGCTTCGGTGGTGGCTTTCTTGACAGCGGTTGTCGCTTCGGCCTGAACGTCTTTGCCAGCCGCCATCAGCAGTTCAACGGTGTCCATCTGAACTTTTTTGGCAACTTCGGCAAAAGCAGCCACATGCTCGGAGGCGGCTTCAACGGATGCGGATGCAAAATCGGTTGCGACTTTGGAATAGTCAGCCGGATCGTTCTGCGCCTTGGCAACGCCACCCAGTTTGGTGATGGCGTCTTTTGTCCATTTGTTGGCGATCTCGGCGTTCTTTTCAGCGGCTGCAAGCGCCACATTGCTGAATTTCTCGCCCAGTTCGGCCGAGTTTTTGAACATGTCGTTGAACGCGCTCATGTCAACAGGGGCGTTTTCAAACAGGGATGCGAACGGGTTTTCAAAGGTTGTTTTGGTCATTTCATGTCTCCTGACATCAGGGGTTTGCTTGTATCTGAACCCTATGTAGATGCTGCATCGCGGCATTTCAAGGTCAAATTGCTGCATTGCAGCATAAATATGCAAACCCGAATGTTTTCAGGGGGTTGGCTTGGCCACAACGTAAGATCCCGGTGCAGCCTCGATCACCGGATGATCCTTGCCACCGGGATCACGCGCCGCAACCTTTGCACCCGCGCGTCTGGCCAGCCATTTGCCCCAGCGCGGCCACCACGAGCCTGCGTTAAACTCGGCCCCGTCTTTCCAACCGTCCGGTGTCACCATTTTGGCGTCATTGGTATAATGGCCGTATTTATTTCTGCTTGGCGGGTTCACAATCCCGGCGATATGGCCGCTTTCCGACAGGATAAACGTCTTGTCACCGCCAAAGCTGTTCAACCCGGCGAACGATCCCTGCCATTTGGCGATGTGATCGGTTTCACAAGCGATGGCGCAGATCGGGGTTTTGATGTCGCCAAGCCTCAAAACCTCACCGTTGACCTGAAACTCCCCCTTCACAAGCTGATTTTCAACACAGAAATGGTGCAGATATTCCTTGACCAGCCTTCCTGAAAGATTGGTGCCGTCGCCATTCCAGTATAAGAGATCAAACGCCGGAGGCGCCTCGCCCATCATATAGGACCGGATCGCAGGCCCATAAACCAGATCATTGGCGCGCAGATATGAAAACGTGCGCTGCATGAAAAACGAATGCAGATAGCCCCTTTTGGCAATCTCTACGTCAATCCCGGCAATAAAATCCTCACCTAGAAAAACGCCGGTCTCGCCGGGATCGGTGAAATCCGCCAAAGCGGTGAAAAAAGTCGCCGAGCGCACGGATTTGTCGCCAGTTTTCGCCATCAGGGCCAAGGTCGCCGACAGCATCGTGCCCGCGATGCAATAGCCAACCACGTTCACCCGCGGCTCAGCCGTGATC
>JAADIC010000065.1:0-6482 GCA_013151535.1 Alphaproteobacteria bacterium
GATTTTGTCGAAAGCGGCATGCGGGTGGGGCTTGGCACTGGCTCAACCGCGGCTTGGATGGTGCGTATTCTGGGCGAAATGGTGCGTGAAGAGGGCCTCAAGATCGTTGGCGTTCCAACCTCGGATCGCACCGCGCAACTGGCCACCGAGGTCGGCATTCCGATCACCACATTGAACGAGGCGAAATGGCTGGACCTGACCATTGACGGTGCCGATGAATTTGACGCCAACCTCAACCTGATAAAGGGCGGCGGTGGGGCGCATTTGCAGGAAAAGATCATCGCCACCGCGTCGGATCAGTTCGTCGTCATCACCGACACCAGTAAAGAGGTGGAAACCCTCGGTTCCTTTCCCTTGCCGGTCGAAGTGGTCTGTTTTGGCTGGGAAACCACCAAGGCGCTGATGGAAGAGGCGTTGCTGAACGTCGATGTCATGGGCACATCCGCCAGCCTGCGGCTTGACCGCGACCGGCCCTTTGTGACCGATGAGGGGCATTATATCCTTGATCTGCACCTGCGCCGCATCGCCGAGCCGCGCAAACTGTCGTTGATCCTCAATCAAATCCCCGGCGTGGTTGAAAACGGCCTGTTCATCGACATATGTGACGTGATCGTCATCGGCCATGGCGACGGGCAGGTCGAGGTGCGCGACATCAATGCGGGTACGGTTGAGCATGAGCAGATCGACGTCATCGAAAAAGACAACCTGTTTGTCGATATAACGGACTGATTAGAATGAAATTTGACTATGATCTCTTTGTCATCGGTGGTGGCTCTGGTGGCGTTCGCGCCGGGCGGCTGACAGCGGCGGATGGCTTCAAGGTTGGCGTGGCCGAGGAATACCGCATGGGCGGCACCTGTGTCATTCGCGGTTGTGTGCCGAAAAAGCTGATGGTCTATGCGTCGGCATTCTCGGAACAGTTCGTCAATGCCGAAGGCTTTGGCTGGAGCGTCGGTGAAACCAGCTTCAGTTGGCCGCGTCTGATGCACGGCATCAATACTGAACTTGACCGTCTGGAGGCGATCTATGCCCGTAATCTGGGCAATGCCGGGGCCGATATTTATGACGCGCGCGGTACTATCGTTGATCCTCACACCGTGGCCCTGTCGAGCGGCGAAAAATTCACCGCCAAGCATATCCTTGTGGCCACCGGCGGCGCGCCTTTTGTGCCGGAGTTTCCGGGGTCTGATCTTGCCATCACCTCGAACGAGTTTTTCCTGATGGACGAGTTGCCCAAGCGGGTGCTGGTGGTGGGCGGCGGCTATATCGCTTGTGAATTCGCTGGTATCCTGAATGGCATGGGGTCGCATGTGACCCAGTTCTATCGCGGCGCGCAGATCCTGCGTGGCTTTGACGGCGAGGTTCAGGGCCATGTGGCCGAGGAGATGATCTCAAAAGGCGTTAACCTGCATGTGGGCACCGATGTGCAATCGATACCAAAACTGATGACGGCTTGCGGGTCTCTTGCACCAATGGTGCGCTGACCATGGTCGACAAGGTGATTTACGCCACCGGGCGGCGGCCAAATTCAGCGGGTCTGGGGCTGGAAGAGGTCGGGGTTAAACTGGGCCGTTTCGGGGCGATTGTGGTTGATGCCTATTCGCAAACCGGCGTGCCGTCGATCTATGCGATTGGCGATGTGACGGACAGGGTCAACCTGACCCCGGTTGCCATCCATGAAGGCGTGGCCTTTGTCGAAACCGTGTTTCGTGCTAACCCAAGCAAGCCGGATCACGCGTTGATCGCAACGGCGGTGTTCACCCAGCCGGAAATCGGCACGGTCGGGTTGTCCGAGGAGGCCGCGCGCGAGATTGAGGAGATCGAGGTTTACCGTTCAACCTTCCGCCCGATGAATTATGTTCTGGCGGATCGGGACGAGCGGATGATGATGAAACTGCTGGTCAGCACGAAAACCCGCAAGGTTGTCGGCTGTCATATCGTTGGCCAGGGGGCGGGCGAAATGATCCAGCTTGTTGGCGTGGCGCTGAAAATGGGAGCCACGAAAGAGGATTTCGATGCGACCATGGCCATTCACCCGACAGCGGCGGAAGAATTGGTCACAATGAAAGATCCCGTGCGGGTTAGTTAATCACGGGTTGAAATGAGCGCATTTTACCCCCATTTGGCGGGCAGGATGTAATTGGCAAGGTTCAAGGAAGGACAGCAACCAAATGGCTGGAAACGACAATGGCGGCCCGTGGGGCGGCAATTCGGGTGGGAACAAGGGCGGCGGCGGTGATGACCGCGGCGGCAATCGCGGCGGCGGACAACGCCCCGGCGGTGACGGCCCACAGATCCCCGAACTCGAGGAGATCGTCAAAAAGGGCCAGGAACAACTGCGCGTCCTGATGGGCGGCCGTGGCGGCGGCAACCGCAACGGCGGTTCCGGCGAAATGCCAAGCTTTGGCAAGGGGACGTTTTTGTTGATCGGGGTGGCGATTGTGGCCTTGTGGGGCTACGCGTCGTTTTACACAGTCAAGCCCGAAGAAAAATCGGTCGAGCTGTTTTTTGGCAAGGAATACAAAGTCGGCACATCGGGCCTGAACTTTGCCCCCTGGCCGGTTGTCACCAAAGAAATCGTTTCGGTATCGCGCGAGCGGACGGAAGAAATCGGCGTTGGCACCAACTCGCGTTCGGATCAGGGCTTGATGCTTACGGGTGATGAAAACATCGTCGACATTGATTTTCAGGTGGTCTGGAATATCGCCGATCCCACCAAGTATCTGTTCAATCTGGCCGATCCGCTGGAAACCATCAACGCGGTAGCGGAATCAGCCATGCGCGAAATTATCGCACGTTCGGAACTGGCCCCGATCCTGAACCGGGATCGTGGGGCTATTACGGCGGAACTCAGCACTTTGGTGCAAGACACGCTTGATAGTTATGATTCCGGTATCAACATTGTGCGGATCAACTTTGAACGGGCCGACCCGCCGCGCGAAGTGATTGACGCGTTCCGCGAAGTGCAAGCAGCCGAGCAAACCCGCGACACCTTGACAAAAAAGGCGGATGCCTATGCCAACCAGGTTGTGGCTGGTGCGCGTGGTGAAGCGGCGCAATTGTTGCAAGAGGCCGAAGGCTACCGCGCCGAAGTCGTGAACGGTGCCGAAGGTGAAGCCAGCCGTTTCAACGCGGTTTATGCCGAATACGCCAAAGCCCCCGAGGTGACGCGCAAGCGTCTATATCTGGAAACCATGGAAAAAGTTTTCGGCTCGGTTAACAAAATAATCATCGACGATTCTGTCGGCGGCGCTGGCGGGGTTGTGCCCTATCTGCCGCTGAACGAGTTACAAAAAGGAGGGTCAAACCAATGAAACGTACAGCTCTGATACTGCCGATCCTCGTGGTCGGGCTGTTTGTCGCCGCATCCTCGGTCTATGTGGTCGATGAACGCGAAAAGGCGCTGGTGCTGCAATTTGGCCAGATCAAGGCCGTCAAGGAAGAGCCGGGACTGGCCTTCAAAATCCCGTTCATTCAGGAAGTGGTGAAATACGAGGATCGTATCCTGTCGCTTGATACCCAACCGCTGGAAATCACACCCTTGGATGATCGCCGGCTTGTGGTCGATGCATTTGCGCGCTGGCGCATCGCTGATGTGAGACAGTTTCGTCAGGCCGTGGGTGCCGGCGGCGAAGCGCGCGCTGAAAACCGCTTGGAACGTATTCTGAACGCCGCAACCCGCGAGGTTCTGGGTTCGGTTTCATCGGGTAAAATCCTGTCGGCTGATCGTGTCGCGCTGATGAACCTCATCCGTGATACGGCGCGGACGCAGTCCAAGGAGCTTGGTGTTGAAGTGGTCGATGTGCGCATCAAACGCGCCGATCTGCCCAGCCAGAACCTGAACGCCACATTCGCCAGAATGCGGGCAGAACGCGAACGCGAAGCAGCAGACGAAATCGCCCGTGGTAACGAAGCGGCACAAAAGGTTCGCGCCCAAGCGGATCGTACGGTGGTGGAACTGACATCCGAAGCGCGTAAAAACGCCGAGATCATTCGCGGTGAGGCTGACGCCAAACGTAACGCGATTTTCGCCGAAGCGTTTGGCCGTGATCCCGAGTTCTTTGCCTTTTACCGCTCGCTTTCAGCCTATGAAAAAGCGTTGACCGGCAATAACTCCAGCATGGTGATTTCGCCTGACAGCGAGTTTTTCACCTATCTGAAATCGGATAAAGCCCCAACGGCCCCGTCTGAATGATCGCAGACCTGCTGACAGGGCTTGGCCTTGTCGCCGTGATCGAGGGGCTGGTGCTTGCACTGGCCCCTTTACGGTTTGAGGATTTGCTGGACGCATTGCGCAAGATGTCGGTGCAAACGCGGCGCAACATCGGTTTGGTGACTGTGACAATTGGTGTCATGCTGGTTTGGCTGGCCCGGTTCGTGATAACGTGATGCGCGCGCAGGTTATAGGTTTTGTTAAGCAAATGTTGCAAAACTCCGGCTAGATGGGCAATTCTAATCACAAGCGGTTTCACGCGCATTTGAGTGGCAGCGGCGTGAGTTGCTGTTGAATTGTGCGCTAAAAGGCACGATCTTGTTTCAGACCAGCCCGAGGTGAATTCGGGCAACAATCTTGCAGTACGGAGGATCTGGGGATGAAATCCAGAGCATTACTTCAACCAAATACCTATTCAAATGGCATTCGGGCAAATGGCATGCGTGCCCTGTTCCTGCTTATGCTGGGCATAACACTTGTATTGGCGCAAACTGTTGCGACCTATGCGAAATCGGTTCCCGAAAGTCTTGCCGATCTGGTCGACAAGGTCAGCCCGGCGGTGGTGAATATCACAACCACAACCATGATCGCCGCCAGTACCGGCCAGCAAAATACCCTGCCCGATGGCGCGCCGTTTGATGATTTGTTTCGCGATTTCATGGATCGCCAGCAACAACAGGGCGGCCCGCGTCGCGCCTCAGCCCTTGGCTCGGGCTTCATCATTTCGGAAACCGGTTATATCGTCACCAACAACCATGTGATCGACGGTGCCGATGAAATCCAGATCGAGCTGTTCAATGGCGGTACCCTCAAGGCGACGATCGTTGGCACGGATGTGAAAACCGATCTGGCCCTGCTCAAGGTCGAATCCGATGAACCTTTGCCTTTCGTCAGCTTTGGCGACAGTGACATCGCCCGCGTTGGTGACTGGGTCATGGCGGTGGGTAATCCGCTTGGTCAGGGTTTCTCGGTTTCGGCCGGGATCATTTCAGCCCGTAACCGCGCCCTGCGCGGCACCTATGACGATTTCATCCAGACCGATGCGGCGATCAACCGGGGCAATTCCGGCGGCCCGCTGTTCAATATGGACGGCGAGGTGATCGGCGTGAACACCGCGATTCTGTCGCCCAATGGCGGTGGCTCGATCGGGATCGGGTTCTCCATGTCGTCAGCGGTCGTGTCGCGGGTCATGGACCAGTTGCGTGAATTCGGCGAAACCCGTCGCGGCTGGTTGGGGGTTCGTATTCAGGACGTCAGCCAGGATCTGGCCGAAAGCCTGAGCCTGTCGGATGTTGCGGGTGCGCTTGTGACCGATGTACCTGATGGCCCGGCCAAAATCGCTGGCATCCAGCAGGGCGATGTCATTGTCACGTTTGACGGCAAACATGTGCCCGACACCCGCGAACTTGTGCGCATGGTGGGTGACACTGCGGTTGGTAAAACCGTGCGGGTTGTGGTGTTTCGCGATGGCAAAACCCAAACCCTGAAGGTGGTGCTGACCCGTCGTGAAGACGCTGAAAAAGCCAGCATTGTGCCTGCCGCAACCCAGCCTGAAGTGACACAGGAAAAGGAACTTCTGGGGCTGAAGCTCAAAGGGCTGGATGCTGATCTGCGCGGCCAGCTTGGGCTGAATGAAGGCGATGACGGTGTCATTGTCATGGGGGTTGATGAAGCCAGCCAGGCCTTTGAAAAAGGTCTGCGCGCCGGTGATCTGATCGTCGAGGCCGGTCAGCAGAAAGTTGCATCACTGGCGGACCTGAGCAAACGGATCGAGCAGGCGCGCGAAGCGGGCCGCAAATCTATCCTGCTGCTTATCACACGCGGTGGCGACCGTCGTTTCGTGGCGCTGTCACTCGGAAGCTGACTTGCCTGAATTGAGATTGAAAAGGGCGTTCTAACCAGCGCCCTTTTGCTATTCGGTGGTGGTTTCGATGCGCTCAACTGCCACCAGCCCAAGCGTGCGGGCCGAGGCCAGCGACAGCGTGCCACTGTCCAGCCCCAGCGGCTTTTGATAGCGCCGCACCGCACGCCGGGTCCATAAATCCATCTCGCCATTGATCTTGCCGCGATAAATCCCGCGCACCTTGAGCGCGCGTTGCAAAGACGCGTTGAACGCGTCAACCCGAACATCCGCGCAGGGTGTTTTGAACCAGATATCGGCCCGCTCCTGCACGATTTTCTGCACGGTTTCGGTGCGATAGGCGGCCGGGGTCACAAGGCTGCCATCATCGCCATAAGTGGCGGCGCGCACCAGCACCTGCTGGGTCAC
>JAADIC010000065.1:6489-8121 GCA_013151535.1 Alphaproteobacteria bacterium
GTTTCAATCACCGCCGGGGCGATTTCCTTGCCATAACAGGCACCGGGTTCCGCATCCGGCGGGCGCAAATCTTCGTCCGTGGCCGACATGTCCATGATACCGCTGAGCTGCAATTGCATGCAGCCGCCCAGAAACAGGATGATGCCAAAGGCACCGGTTTTGCTTGGGATCTTCATTCTGCTCGCCCCGTTTTTGGCGATTCTAGCCGCAAACCGCGCGCAACAAAAGAAAATTCCGAAAAACCCCGCTCCAGCGTAACCCTGCTGACACAATGCTGTCAGGGGGGCTGTGTCATAGGGTGGCTATCAAACAGCAAATGGAGAGCTCAAAATGTCTGATACACCAAATAACGCCGTTGCGTGGTTGGAAATTCCTGTCACCGACATGAAAAATGCCGTAGGGTTTTACGAAGCCGTGTTCGGCTATACCCTGACAATTGACGAAAGTGGCCCCAACCCGATGGCGATCTTTCCCAACAAAGATGCGATGGGCGTTTGTGGCCATCTTTACCCCGGAACACCCGCCAAAGACGGGCAGGGGCCAACCCCGCATCTGGCCATTCCCGGCAAGTTGGAAGACGCGATGACGCGCTGCAGTGACGCCGGTGGCAAGCTGCGCAGCCCGATTGTTACTATCCCGCCGGGGCGGTTTGCCTATGTGCAAGACATTGATGGCAATTCCATCGGCCTGTTCGAGATCGCAAGCTGAATGCGCCGCGCCGACCGCCTGTTTCAGATCGTTCAATATCTGCGCGGCGGTCGGTTGCTAACAGCCCGCACCCTTGCCGAACGACTGGAAGTGTCCGAACGCACGATTTACCGCGACATGGCCGATCTGATTGGCACCGGTGTGCCGATCGAGGGCGAAAGTGGTGTCGGCTATTTGATGCGGTCGGGCTATGATCTGCCACCCCTGATGTTCAACCGTGAAGAAATGGTCGCGCTTGTGGCGGGTGCGCGCATGATCCGTGCATGGGGCGGGGCGGCCATGGCACAGGCGGCGGAAGAGGCACTGGTCAAGATCAACGAGGTTCTGCCCGAGGTTGAGCGCGCCCGCGCCAAATCCATCGAAATTCACGCGTTTTCCACCTCGCAAATGACGGATGAGGTGCGCCGTCGGATTGATGATCTGGAGCGCGCGGTGGATAGCAGAACCCGCCTGATCCTGAGCTATCGTGACAAAGCAGATCAAAAAACCGAACGCCCGGTGCGCCCGCTTGGTCTGTGGTTCTGGGGCAAAGTCTGGACGCTGGTGGGCTGGTGCGAATTGCGTAATGACTTCCGGATTTTCCGGCTCGACCGGATTGATGCGATGGTAGCGGACGGTGCGTTCAAGGCCGAACACGACAAAGCCCTGCGCCTGTTTTACGCCCGCGAAGCTGAAAAGGGGCGAGAGAGGCGCTAAAGTCAGATACCTTCAGTCCCGCCCCAACAATGCGTTCTGCGGTGAAAACCGACCGCGCTCTTGAGCCACCGCAGGGTTAGCGCATCCTGCCTTAATTGCTGATATCGTCTAATTTTCGCTTGCCATTTGAAGTTGTCCGAGCAACTGGCTTCGCTAGCCCGCTAGCCCGCTAGCCCGCTAGCCCGCTAGCCCGCTAGCCCGCTAGCCCGCTAGCCCGCTAGCCCGCTA
>JAADIC010000339.1 GCA_013151535.1 Alphaproteobacteria bacterium
GGGCTGACGGCGCAGTTGAACCATTATCTGGGCGATGATGTGACCTTGCGCGCGGTGACCCAACCGGAACGGTATTTGTTTTTGCCGCCATTTCCGGCAGAGCTGTGCGGGCGCGAGGCGCTGTTTATCAGTCGTACGAATTTTGGCGGGCAGGTGCCCTATTTTACGAAAAGCCGCGCCTTGGCGGACTTGCTGCGCATGGACGGCGCGCGTGAGTTACGGCGGTATTATGTGGCCGTGGTGTCCGGCTTGAAGACCTGTCCGCCTAGCTGAGATGGGCGACGACTTGCCGTTGATGCGCGGCGGTGCGGTGCTCGAACAGGTAAATCCCCTGCCATGTTCCAAGCGCCAGACGGCCGCCTGTCACCGGAATTGACAGGCTGGTCGGCAGCATCGCCGCCTTGATATGGGCGGGCATATCGTCGGGGCCTTCGTAAATGTGGGTGAGGTAGGCCATGCGTGGGTCAGTTGTTGGTGGCACCAGGCGGTGAAAGAAGTTTTGCAGGTCGGTTTGCACTTCTGGATCGGCGTTTTCCTGGATCAGCAGACTGGCGGAGGTGTGGCGGATGAACAGGGTTAAAAGGCCGGTACCCCTGGCGATGGCGTGGACTTGATCGGTGAACTCGTAAAGGCCGGGGCCGTTGGTGGCGATGGTGAGGGTGGTTTGCATTAGTAGTGGTACCGGCATTGGGCGACTTGCAGGGTGTTGCCTTTCACCCGATAAACCAGCCGATGTTCGCGGGTTATACGGCGTGACCAAAATCCGGACAGGTCGCCCTTCAATGGTTCCGGTTTTCCGGTCCCTTCAAATGGGTGGCGTTGGCATTCTTTGATCAATGTGTTGATTTTTCGGGTGATTGCCTTGTCGTGGGATTGCCAGTGGACATAGGCCTCCCACGCGAGCGGGTCAAAGCTGACGATCATTCATTGGCCATCGCTTCGAGGTCTTTCATGGTTTTTGGGATGCCATCGCCCTGATCCAACCGTGTGATTGCCTCGCGCAGGGCTTTGGCATTGGCGGGCGAGGACAAAAGGTAGGCGGTTTCGTCCAGGGCGGCGTAATCTTCAAGCGAGATCATCACCACCGGGCGGCCCTTGGCGCGGGTGACCATGACCGGTTCGTGGTCGTCATTGACGCGGTCCATCATGGCCGAGAGGTTGGCGCGTAAGTCGGTGGAGGAGGTGTGTTTCATGGGGAGGCGTGTACATGATTGTGTACGGGAATGTCAAGGGTAGGGAACTGCGTATTTTCAACGTTCTTAAAAGCGAGGTTTCATCGAAAAAATGCCGCATATAAGACATATCATAATATAAAATACGGAAATGATCCTAATTCGGATCAGACTTTTTGGAGACGAAAAATGAATAATTTTTCACAAGTAAAACAACATGTTGACCTTGTTCGCGCCGGTCAACCTTGGTTCAAAAACCCACCAAAAATAGGCGACAAAATACCATGTGAGACTGCACGATATGGAACGAGTATTGTTACGAAAGTTCAGATTAGCGAAGAATATGAAGCGAATTTGAGAGGTGAAGTTAAGCGCAGTCTTGTGGAAATCTATTCGATTTCATAGTTTGGTATCACTCGAAATCGGTATGGCGGGCTTCAGCCCGCCATGTCGCGCATTGGTGCGTGGAAACCACGCACCCTACTGGTCGAGGAACGACCGCAATTTCCTACTCCGGCTCGGATGCTTCAACTTCCGCAAAGCCTTCGCTTCGATCTGCCGGATGCGCTCGCGGGTTACGCTGAACTGCTGTCCGACCTCTTCCAGCGTGTGATCGGTGTTCATGCCGATGCCGAACCGCATGCGCAGCACGCGTTCTTCGCGCGGCGTTAGCGAGGCCAGCACCCGGGTTGTGGTTTCTTTCAGGTTGCCTTGGATGGCTGAATCCAGTGGCAGCACGGCGTTTTTGTCTTCGATGAAATCGCCGAGCTGGCTGTCTTCCTCGTCGCCAATCGGGGTTTCGAGTGAAATTGGCTCTTTGGCGATTTTCATCACCTTGCGCACCTTCTCAAGCGGCATTTGCAGCTTTTTCGCCAGCTCTTCCGGCGTCGGTTCGCGACCGATTTCGTGCAACATCTGGCGACCGGTGCGCACCAGTTTGTTGATGGTTTCGATCATATGCACCGGAATTCGGATGGTGCGGGCCTGATCGGCGATGGAGCGGGTGATTGCCTGACGGATCCACCATGTGGCGTAGGTCGAGAATTTGTAGCCGCGGCGATATTCAAATTTATCGACCGCTTTCATCAGGCCGATGTTACCTTCCTGGATGAGGTCAAGGAATTGCAGGCCACGGTTGGTGTATTTCTTGGCAATCGAGATCACGAGGCGCAGGTTGGCCTCGACCATTTCCTTTTTCGCCAGCCGCGCTTCTTTTTCGCCCTTTTGCACTTGGTTAACAATTCGGCGGTATTCGCTGATATCAACGCCAACATATTGGCCAACTTCGGCCATTTCGGCGCGCAGGTCTTCGGCCTTGGGGCGGAAGCGTTCGATGAAGGTGTTCCAGCCGCGACCGGTTTTTTCGGCGACTTGATCGAGCCATGTTGGATCAAGCTCGCGGCCACGGTAAGCGTCGATGAAATCGCGGCGGTTGATGCGCGATTGATCCGCCAGTTTGACCATGGCGCCGTCGATCATCATGATCTTGCGGTTGATGCCATAAAGCTGATCGATCAGGGCTTCGATCCGGTTGTTATGCAGGTGCAGGGAATTCACCAGCGTGACGATTTCGGTGCGCAGGGCCTGATATTTACCCTCCTGCTTTTTGCTGAACGAACTGTCTTCGTTCAAAGTTGCGGAAATCCGGCTGTCCTGCATATCGGCCAGCATCAGGTAATCAGACGCGATCTGGCCGAGGGTTTCCAGAACTTGCGGCTTGAGCGCGGCTTCCATGGCGGCCAGCGACAGGTTGGCCTGCTCATCTTCGTCGTCGTCATCATCGTCGGTGACGATCGGGTTGCCGTCGGCGTCTTTTTCCGGCTCGGGTTCGGGTTTTGGCGCGGGTGGCGGGGCGGCGGGTTTTTCCATGCCGGGGATGACCGAACCAACGCCGGGGCCGGCGGTGACGCCGACTTCCTCGTCATCGTCGCTTTCCATGCTGCCGGAAAACGTGGTTTCAAGGTCGATCACATCGCGCAGCAGGATTTCCTCTTCCAGCAATTCGTCGCGCCAGATGGTGATCGCCTGAAAGGTCAGCGGGCTTTCACAGAGACCGGCGATCATGGTGTTGCGCCCGGCCTCGATGCGTTTGGCGATGGCGATTTCGCCTTCGCGCGACAGCAACTCAACAGAACCCATTTCGCGCAGATACATGCGCACGGGATCATCGGTGCGATCCAGGATTTCCGAGGCAGGCGTCGGCGTGATCGCCAGATCCTTGGCGGAATCCGAGGCTACAAGATCGGTGGATTTCTGTTCTTCTTCTTCCGCGTCCTCGTCTTCGATGATGTTGATGCCCATTTCGGACAGCATCGACATCACGTCTTCGATTTGTTCCGAGGAAACCTGATCCTGCGGCAGAACTTTGTTCAACTCACCATAGGTGATGTAACCGCGCTGACGCGCCTCGCCGATCATTTTCTTGACGGCGGCCTGGCTCATATCGCCGAGATTTGCGCCATCGCTTTGATCGTTGGGTTTGGTCGCGTCTGTGTCCTTGGGGGCCATCGGTCACTCCAGTTAAAGCGGGCGAAACGCGCGCGTGCGAATCAGTTTGCGAATCATTAGACGAATCAACACAGCGAATCACTGATTCGCAATGCACATTACTGCTTTTTCTTTACCCAAACCTGACCATCTATGAGGTTTTGCAGGTATTTAGACATATTTTCACGATCTTCGTCCTCGGTTCCGCCTTCGGGCAGGTTGGTGCGGGTGGCTTTGTGGCGGGCATCGGTCGCCTGTTGCAGCCGCCATGTCAGGCCTTCGTCGACCAGTCCGGTCATATCTTGCATGGCCTCGTCGGTTTCTGTACGCGCCCCCCGGGTGGCTTCCAGTTTGGCCAGTTCTTCGGCCAGCGCCATCTTGGCGACTTCGGATTCACTGTCGGTTTGAATGGTGGTCAGGGTCTGCAGATGGCGGGTGCTCATCAGCTTTTCAAGGGCGTCGGGGCCAAGTTCCTGATCGAGTTTGCGCAGCATTCTGCTTTGCACGTTTTCGCAGTCCGGCGCGTGGCGCAAAATGGCGTCGCGCAGGGGGCTGTAACCGGCGGTTGTGAAGTGCAGGCGTTCAAGCGGGGTTTCAAAAGCCGCGACGATTTCGGGGTGGTTGATGCAGGTGGCAAGGATCACCGCTTCACGCAGGCGTTCCTCGGTTCCGGTGTCGCCACTGCCTTGCGCCAACATCGAGGATTTGGCCCCGGCGCTGGCCAGTTCGGGGCCGCGTTTTTTCCACGGAACAAAGGCGGATTGGCGCTGATTTTTCGGTTTGAAAAGGACCGCGCGCAGGTCTTTGATCGCGGCCACATAATGGTTGCGGATGGAGGTATCGCGGATTTTTCCAATGGCAGTTCTGAGGCTGGCATCAAGGGTGGCGCGCCTCTCGGGACTGTCAAAATCGCGGCCCCCGACCTCACGCTGCCATAGTAATTTGACCATGGGTTCAGCGTTTTCCAGCAGCTTTTGCATGGTGCCACGGCCTTGGGATTTTATCAGGTCGTCCGGGTCCAGCCCCTCGGGCAGCAGGCAGAAGCGTAAGGACCGGCCCGCCTCAAGCAGCGGCAGGGCGATGTCGATCAGGCGCATGGCGGCGCGCAGGCCGGCTTTGTCACCATCCAGCGCGATGATCGGCTCGGGCGTCAGACGCCAGATCATCAGCAATTGATCCTCGGTAATCGCGGTGCCAAGCGGCGCGACGGCGTGGGCGAAACCGGCCTTGGCCAACGCGATGTAACCTTCGGCGACGATCAGGCTCTGGGCTTTGCCCGCCGCCTCGCGCGCCGGGGCGTGGTTGTAAAGTGTGCGGCCTTTGTCAAACAGCGGGGTTTCCGGTGAATTCAGGTACTTGGCCCGCGCGTTCGGGTCCATGGCGCGCCCGCCAAAGGCGATGGCGCGCTTGCGGATGTCGCGGATCGGGAAGATGATGCGGCCGCGAAAACGGTCAAACGGTGCGCCGCCATCATCGGGTTTGATGGCGAGACCGGCCTCGACGATCAGCTCGGGTGCGATACCCTTGCCGGACAGATGCTGGAACAGGCCTTTGCGATTATCCGGCGCAAAACCGATTTCAAACTGCGCTTGCGTGGTGTCGGTCAGGCCGCGATTGTTCAGGTATTCCCGCGCCGCCGTGCCTTGGGCGGTGTTGAGTTGCAGGCGGTAATATTGCACTGCCGCTTCCATCACATCGACCAGTTTGCTGCGCTGATCGGCCTTTTGCTGGGCTTGCGGATCACGCGCGGGCATTGGCATGCCAGCCTCGCGCGCCAGGATTTCAACCGCCTCCATGAAACCGACATTTTCGGTTTCGCGGATGAAGTTCAGCGCGTCACCTTTGGCGTGACAGCCAAAGCAGTAATAATAGCCCTTGCGGTCATCCAGATGGAAGGACGCGGTTTTTTCCTGATGGAACGGGCAGGGTGCCCAGTAATCGCCCTTGCCCTGATTGGTTTTTTTGGCGTCCCATATGACTTTGCGCCCGACCACTTGGGCCAGCGAAGAACGGGTGCGCAACTCGTCAAGGAATCCGGGGGGTAAGCTCATGATGGGGTAATATCGGCTGTTGGCGCGCCGGTTGCAAGGATTCGGAATTGGAAGAATGCGCTGCGCGCGTGGGTATTTTTGAGCAGGTAAAAAATGCAGGTTCGTTGCAAGTGGTTCAAAATTGTGCAATTATGACTTGAATCTGATGCAGGAGGAACGCATTTTGGCCAGACAGTCCATATCCCTGAGCGAACCGAACCACGACTGGATCGCCAGAAAGATCGAGAGCAAGGAATTCAAAAGTAACAGCGAAGTTGTAAATGACGCCCTGCGCAAAGTGCGCGAGCTTGAAAGCGGAACCGACGCACTGCGCGAAGCCCTGATTATAGGGGAGCGATCCGGTGTCAGCAGCCGAACGCCTCAAGAGATCGTAGATGCGGTTCTGAAACAGCGCTACCTTGACGCCGGGGTTTGAGCTTAGCAACGCGGCGGATGCGATTTCGAGGGCATTTTTTCATTCGGGTTAGATCGGTTCGGGTTTGAACAGGCCATGCGCTATCAAACGGCTATGCAGCCCCGGTTCTCGGAGATATCGAACAATCCGACGCAATTCCCTGCGATTGATTCCGTTCGCAAAGACTACAGGCGATGCGTGTTTGGCGCGCATTCGATCTATTTCAGGTAAGTATCAGGCGGTATTCTGATTGTCCGGATTCTGGGCCGACAAGACCCCGGAATAGCCCTGCCTTAGCGGTTATTGATTTCAATCCTTTGGCGTAAGGAGCCGTCCGTACGGTTGAAAACCAGGATTTCATCATCGGTCGTGATGATTGCATACCAGTCGCCGCCCTGGGTGAAACTTTGCGCCTTTGTGCCGTCTGGCAGGGTGATTTCGGCAGGCAAAGGGGCGCTCGACGGGTTGGCCTGAAGCCGGATGACAAGCAGGGCGATGATGGTTACAACGCCGATAATCATGGTGGCGGTCAGTACTGTCACCAATATGCGCAGGAAACGCAGGTTTGCTGGCTCACCGTTTTGTTCTGGAGTGTCCATGCCCGATTTCAAGTCCGATCCGCTCATTCGTGTCACCATCGCGGATAACCCGCCGCCGCGCCTTGATAAGGCCTTGGCGCAGGTTGTGCCAGAGGCAGCGGCGCTTTCGCGTTCGCGCCTTGGCAAGCTGATCGAGGCCGGGGCTGTGGCGCGTGAAAACGGTGAGGTGGTGCGGGTGCTGAAAACCAAAAGTCGCGCGGGTGAGGTTTTTGTGATTGCGCCACCGCCGGTGGGTGAGCTTGTGGCCAGGCCCGAGGATATCCCGCTGGATGTGGTGTTCGAGGATGATGATCTGATCGTCGTCAACAAGCCTGCGGGCATGGTGGTGCATCCGGCCCCCGGCTCGGAGAGCGGCACTTTGGTGAACGCGTTGCTGCATCATTTCGGCGCTGGTCTGTCGCAAGTTGGCGGCGATATTCGCCCCGGTATCGTGCACCGGATTGACAAGGATACCTCGGGATTGCTGGTGGTAGCGAAATCGGACCGTGCCCATCATGGGCTGGCGGCGCAATTTGCCGATCACACGCTTGAGCGCCACTATCGCGCCATTTGTTACGGGGTTCCCAGCCGCGCCGATCCACGATTGGCGGGCATCAAGGGGGTGGCGTTTGAAGAGGGCAACGTGGTGCGGATTTCCGGCAATCTGGCGCGCCACAAGACCGACCGTAAGCGTCAGGCGGTGGTGATAAATTCCGGTCGTCATGCGATCACGCGGTTTCGGGTGCTCGAAGATTTTGGTGCGGCGGCTTTGCTGGATTGCTGGCTGGAGACCGGGCGCACGCACCAGATCCGTGTGCATCTGACCCATGCGGGCCACGCGCTGATTGGGGATGCGACCTATGGTGGCAAGCGCGCGATTGCGGCGAAATCCATCGGCGCGGGCGCGATTGCGGCAATCGGGGCCTTTCCGCGGCAGGCTTTGCACGCGTTCAGTCTGGGCTTTGTGCATCCCGTCAGTGGCGAGTTTTTGCAGTTTGACGCCGATATGCCGCAGGATATGCAGGATTTACTGGTGGCATTAACTGCAAGTTAACTCTTGAAATTCATAAGTCCGATACTTATTTCAGCTATGTAACGATGGTTAACATCTACAGGGAAGAACATGAGCTACGCAAATCTGCCGGCCCCGTCGCCGGAACAGGGATTAAACCGGTATATGCAGGAAATCCGCAAGTTTCCAATGCTGGAACCGGATGAGGAATTCATGCTGGCCAAGCGCTGGGTCGATCACGAGGATTCGGGTGCGGCCCATAAAATGGTGACCTCGCATCTGCGGCTGGCGGCGAAAATCGCCATGGGCTATCGCGGCTACGGCCTGCCCACTGCCGAGGTGGTTTCCGAGGCCAATGTCGGCCTGATGCAGGCGGTCAAGCGGTTTGATCCCGACAAGGGGTTTCGTTTGTCAACTTATGCCATGTGGTGGATCAGGGCCTCGATCCAGGAATATATCCTGCGCTCGTGGTCGCTTGTGAAGATGGGCACGACAAGTGCGCAGAAGAAGCTGTTCTTCAACTTGCGCAAGGCGAAAAACCGCATTGGCGCGCTGGAACTGGGCGATCTTCGCCCCGAAAATGTTGAACGTATCGCCAATGATCTGAACGTCACCAAGGCCGAGGTTATCTCCATGAACCGGCGCATGTCGGGTGGGGATGCGTCGTTGAACGCGCAAATCTCGAAAGATGGCGAGGGCACCTCGGAATGGCAGGACTGGCTTGAGGACGAGGACGCCGATCAGGCAAGCGATTATGCCGAAAAGCAGGAGCTTGACGCGCGCCGTGAATTGCTGATGGCGGCGATGGAGGATTTGAACGACCGTGAAAAAGACATTCTGATGAAGCGCAAGCTGGAAGATAAGCCCGTCACGCTTGAGGAATTGTCGGGGGTTTATGATGTCAGCCGCGAACGTATCCGCCAGATCGAGGTCAGGGCGTTTGAAAAGCTGCAAAAGAAGATGCGTGAACTGGCGGTTGAAAAAGGTATGATGGCACCGGCATAAAGGCTGGCCAAAATGACTCAACTTTCAGATTAGTGCAGTGCTGGAAACAATCCCCTTGTCTTGACGGGGATTGTTGCGTCAAAACGAGGCCATAGTCGCTGAAGGCAGAAAAATGGTCGACCCGCTTACAAAACTCGCGATTTCCTATGGCACCGACAAGTTCGGCTATCATGATTATACGCCGAATTATTACACGCTGTTCAAGCACCTGAAAAACAAACCGATCCGCCTGTTGGAAATCGGTGTCGGGGGCTATCAGGACGCGGATCGTGGCGGTGAATCGCTTGAGGTCTGGCGGGATTTCTTCCCCAAGGGGCGGATCATTGGCATTGATATCCAGACCAAGGAAATGGATCTGGGGCCAAGGGTTTCGATCCACAAAGGCTCGCAGGTGGATGCGGAGTTTCTGGCCGATCTGGTGCGTGACCACGGCCCGTTTGACATCATTATCGACGATGGCAGCCACCGAAATGAACATGTGGTTGAATCCTTTGGTCTGCTTTACCCGACCCTTGCCAAGGGCGGGATTTATGTGGTCGAGGATGTGCAAACCGCGTTTTTCCCGCGCTTTGGTGGCTCGCTTGATCTGAAAGCGCCCAACTCGGTTGGCTATTTCGCTGACCTTGTGGCGGGGTTTGATCGCAAGGGCAGCAGCAAGCTGGCGGAGATTTCCCATATCAGCCGGTTTCACAACATGGTGGCGATGCACAAGGCCGGGCGCACGCCGGATCTGGCGGATATGTTCAAGCCTTTGAAGAAAGCGCCGCTGCGGGTTCTGGAAATTGGCGAGCAGCATGGAATGCAGGAATTCTTTGCCAATGGTGAGGTGATTTTTGCTGGAAATGGCAAAGCCAAAATCGGTGTTACTGCGCTGAAGAAACTGCTGCGCGCGCATGGGTCTTTTGACATCGTGATCGATTATCGCAGCGGCAAAAAGGATGTTGCGCTGGCTTTTGAAACCCTGTTTCCGGCGGTCTCGGATCAGGGGTTTTATGTGGCCAATGGTGCGAAATCCGGCGCGGTGGATTATTTCAAAGACCTGTTCGTGGCGATAGATCACCGTGAAATAGAGGTATTTTTTCCAAAAGCCAGCCCCAATCCGCTGGCGAAAAATGTTTACGGCATGACCCGCACAGCCGATCATTTCATCATGCAAAAAGGCGCGAATGACTATCCATCCAATTTCCGCTTTGACTTTGAACATCCGCAGGCGGTTGCAGCGCTTGACGCCATGGAAAA
>JAADIC010000193.1 GCA_013151535.1 Alphaproteobacteria bacterium
ATGGCGGCAGCGATCTTGCCCACCGGGGTTTTCAATCCGGGCTGGTTCAGCCGCAAATAACCGTCATCGACAAGGCGCATCCGCTCGCGATCAGATTTTGAAGTGGGGCGGATCAGCTCATGCAGGGGCTGCGCATCTGAAATCGTCAGCTCGGGCGCAAGACGGCGCCAGAATTCTGGGGATTGGGTGGCAATGGCCAAGCCTTGCGGCAGCTTGCGTTTGGACGACAGCATAAAATTCTCCGATTCCAGACGCTGACGACCTCGGAGTAGTCCCCAATTCTTACTTGGGATCGGTCAGCGCATTCACATATTAACTGTGAATTTGATAGGAGAGGCCAGCACACCAAGTCAAACAAAAGTCACAAAAGAGCCTGATTTTACAAGGTTTTCGGTGCATTTCCGCCTTGGTTCATGCCTCATGCGGCGACAGTCCTACAGGTTTCGCAAGCACTGTTTCTTAACCAAAAACAACGCGTGAAAGACAAGCGAATCACTTCAGCCGGTGCTCCATGCCCTTGGCTGCTTCATGCCCGCCATCTTGACCGCCTGTTTGACATAGCCATAGGGAAACAGCGCAAACAGGATATGTTTGGCCCCGGATTTATCGGTTTTATCCCGCTTGGCCAGAAATTTCAGAACGAAGCGCGCGTCGGCCATGATCCCGTGACAGGCGTGGTACTCACGCACGAATTCCAGCACCTGCCAATGGTCGTCGGTCAGGGTGATCCCCTCTTGATCGGCGATATAGCGGGCAAAATCCGGCGTCCATTTATTCGGGTCGGTGATATAGCCATGCTCGTCCAGATCAAAAGACCCACCCGGCAGGGAAACATGTTTCACAACATCCGCACGATACCGCATTTTCTGCGCCTTTCGGTCAACTTCCAGAACGGGCCGAATTCGTTGCATATACAACGAGTTTGAAAAACCGTTAATCTTGTCGCAGGCTCAGCCGTCGATCAACGCGTTTGGATGGGCGAATTCTTCCAGTTTTGCCGCATCCACCACCTTGATGACCTGCCCGTCCATTTCAACCCCGTGGCTTTTCAACCCCGCAAACGAGCGCGACAGGTTCTCGGGCGTCATCCCCAGAAACGAGGCGATGCGGCGTTTTTCAACCGCCAATTCAAGTTCGATCCGGCCACCCTGTGCCAGATGCAGCTTCAGAATATAATTCGCCAAACGCTCAAGCGATGTGCGCAGTTTGATATTCTTCGCGGTCTTGATGGCGTTGCGGTAACAGGTGGCCAGCTCCGACACGATGGATTTGGCGAACATCGAATCACGCTCGAACACACCGCGAATATCTTGTGAAGGGATCATGATGACCCGGGATTTTGTGATCGTGCGCGCTGACATCAGGTAAGGCAGATCCTTGATCGTGGCGGCCAGAATAAAGGTCGAATTCTCGGTCTGGAACGACATGCTGGTTTCGCGGCCCTGCCAGATACTGAACAGTTCGACACAGCCCGTCGAAACGATATGCAGGAAATCCGCCGCCTCGCCCTCGGTAATCAGTTCGGTGTGTGGCGGAAAATTCTGGACATAGGCCCCCCGGGTCAGCGCCGCAAAGGACTCCGCCCCAATCGAGGCGAATAGCGGGTTGTCGCGAATCTCGACCAGATGTTTCTGCGGCATTTTGACTCTCGAGTTCTGTCAGTTGACATTTATCAATTTAGCATCACGCAATTGTCATCAACTCCAGTTCAAATTGCAATCCCCCATCAGTTATTTTGTTTCGTCTGAAATGATAATTATATGTAACCTGTTTATTTATAACAGTATTTGCAGAAATGATTCCATTTTTGATCTGAATCAAGACCGCTAAATCTATTGTCTTTCATATGCCCGACAACGCAGGCTCCTAATGGGTCGACCAAAAGCGTGGAGGGCATGATGATACAACAACAGACCAAGGCAACCAGTCTCTGGCGGAATTTTTTCAACGTCCGAATGGTGCAGATAAGAACATTCCACATGACGTGGTTTGCGTTTTTTGCCGCGTTCTTCGCGTGGTTTGGCATCGCGCCGCTGATGATTATCGTGCGCGACGAACTTGAGTTGACCAAATCGCAAGTCGGCTGGACCATCATCGCCTCGGTCTCGGTGACGGTGTTCGCGCGGTTCTTCATCGGCTGGTTATGCGACCGGATCGGGCCGCGTCTGTCCTACACCTACCTTCTGATATTCGGAGCTTTCCCTGTTGCGGGCATTGGCCTTGCCGACAGTTTTGAAACCTTCCTGTTCTTTCGTCTGTTGATCGGGATTATCGGCGCATCATTCGTCATCACCCAGTACCACACTTCGGTGATGTTCGCCCCCAACGTGGTTGGCACGGCCAACGCAACAAGCGCTGGCTGGGGTAACCTTGGTGGTGGTGTGACCCAGTTGATGATGCCGCTGATCTTTTCCGCCTTCGTGGTTGGCTTTGGCTTCACCGACGCGGCCGCCTGGCGGTTGTCGATGGTTATTGTCGGCATCGTCATTTTCGTGATCGGTATCGCTTACTACTTCCTGACCGAGGATTCGCCCGAAGGGAATTACAAAGACTTGCGGGCCGCCGGAAAGCTGCAAAAGAGCGAAAAAGTAACCGGGCATTATTTCCGCGCGATGAAGGATTATCGCGTCTGGATCCTGTTCCTGATTTACGGCGCCTGTTTTGGTATCGAGTTGACAGTCAACAACGTCGCAGCGCTTTACTTCTTTGACTACTTTGAGGGGATCACACTGGTCACCGCCGGTCTGATCGCCGCGTCCTTCGGCTTGATGAACATCTTTGCCCGCACATTGGGCGGTATCTTTGGCGATAACTTCGCATCGCTCTGGGGCCTCAAGGGCCGGGCATTCTGGCTGTTCATCGTGCTGCTGGGCGAAGGCCTTGCGCTGATGTTGTTCAGCCAGATGAACGTGTTGTTTCTGGCCATCCCAACCCTGATCCTGTTCTCGCTGTTCACCCAGATGGCCGAAGGCGCGACCTATTCGGTGGTACCTTTCGTCAACAAGAAAGCCCTTGGCGCAGTTGCCGGTGTGGTTGGTGCAGGCGGCAACGCCGGTGCGGTGGCGGCCGGGTTCCTGTTCAAAGGCGAACTGGAATGGGATCAGGTGTTCCTGATTATCGGCATGGTCGTTGTCGTGGCATCCTTCCTGTCTTTCTTCATCCGCTTCTCACCCGAGAAAGAGGCCGAAGAACGCGCAGCTTATGAAGCCGCCAGTCTTGAGACCCTGCAACTCAAGGCAGACCGCGCCAACCAGGCGCTGCAAGCCTCGGTGCAGGTTGTCGAGGATTACAACCGCATTCAGCAAAATAAACCGTAACGAACTTACCGGCGGGCTGCCCGACGGCCCGCCAAACCCCCATCAAAAGGAGAGAACCCTTGGGACAAGATCTAAGAAACTGGAAAATCGAGGACGAGAGCTATTGGGCCTCGACCGGTAAATCCATCGCCACCAGAAACCTCTGGATTTCGATCCCCAGCCTGTTGGCAGGTTTCGCTGTTTGGCTCTACTGGGGCATCATCACCGTTCAGATGATTAACCTCGGTTTCGCGTTCGAGAAATCGCAATTGTTCACACTGGGCGCAATCGCGGGCCTGACCGGGGCGACGTTGCGCATCCCCTCGACCTTCTTTATCCGCATCGCGGGTGGCCGGAATACGATTTTCTTCACCACCGCGCTCTTGATGATCCCGGCCATCGGGGCGGGCCTTGCGCTCAGCAATCCTGACACGCCGCTCTGGCAGTTCCAGATCCTGGCTTTCCTGTCTGGTATCGGCGGCGGCAACTTCAGCTCGTCCATGTCCAATATCAGCTTTTTCTATCCGAAAAAGATACAAGGCTATGCGCTGGGGATGAATGCGGGTCTGGGCAACTTTGGTGTGACCACCATGCAGGTTGTTATCCCGTTGGTAATGACATTCGGTCTGTTCGGCGGTGAAGGCCGCGAACTGGTAAACACATCGGGTACCCTGATCGGGAAAATTCCGGCTGGCACCGTAACCTATATCCAAAATGCCGGTTTCGTCTGGCTGCTGATGCTTGTGCCGCTGGCTTTACTTGGCTGGTTCGGCATGAACAACATTCGTGACGAACACGTTTCGCCCGATATCCCGAACCCACTTGGCGCATTCGCAACCATCACCGGCATGTTGCTGATCGGTTTTGTCACTGCGGCATCCGGCTTGTGGCTGCTTTTGCCAACGGTCGAAGGTGGTTTGACAACTTCCGGCATTGGCCTTTCGAAATGGATCGTCTTGCCGCTGGTTATCGCAGCAACCGTGATCTTGCTGAAATTCATCCCCGGTGCCGTTGGTCAGAACCTGTCGCGCCAATACAAGATTTTTGGCAACAAGCACACATGGGCGATGACCGTGATCTATACCATGACCTTTGGTTCGTTCATCGGTTATGCAGCGGCGTTTGGTCTGACAATCAAGGTTGTGTTCGGCTTCCAGCACCTGCTTGTTGACGGGGTCATGACCCACAACACTCCCAACCTTGATGGACCATCGGCATTGATGTTCGCATGGATGGGTCCGTTTATCGGGGCGCTGATCCGGCCAATTGGCGGCATGATCGCCGACAAAATCGGTGGCGCGAAAGTCACGCAGATCGTTTCGGTTGTTATGGTTGCTTCGGCCCTTGGTGTCGCCTACTTCATCCAGAAGGCCTACGTTTCGGCCACACCGCAAGACTTCTTCCTGCCATTCATGATCCTGTTCCTGATCCTGTTTACAGCAACCGGCATCGGCAATGGCTCGACCTTCCGGACCATCGCTGTGGTGTTCAATAAAGAACAGGCTGGCCCGGCCCTTGGTTGGACAGCGGCTGTGGCAGCTTACGGTGCCTTCATCATCCCAAAAGTGTTTGGTGAGCAGCTCAAGGCCGGTAACCCGGAATACGCGCTTTACGGTTTTGCAGCGTTCTATACAGTCTGCATCATCATCAACTGGTGGTTCTACCTGCGCCCGAATGCGTATGTGAAAAATCCGTAAGCCAGCACTATCGAACAACACCCCGGCGCAAAGACAGCGCCGGGGAAACCATAATTGGAGAAGTGAACAATGAGCCATCTGCTGGACCGCCTGAATTTCCTGAAAAGCAATCGCGTTGACACCTTTGCGGACGGCCACGGCCA
>JAADIC010000040.1 GCA_013151535.1 Alphaproteobacteria bacterium
AGGCCATGAATTATCATCCTGACTCCTTGAATCAGAAGAAATCAAACCCGTAAACCCCTTACCGATTCAAAGTTGGCCGGATGTGCTCTAGCTGATTATGATCGCGGCGAAACCACCGGAAACGCCAATTTGGATGGGCTGAGATTGGAAATACTCGACGCGACCAAGCAGGGGGTATCGGTGACGGCGCAACAGGTTGAACACCGTCTGAAATTTTTTGACACTCTGTCGGCAGATTGGGGCGGGAATTCGGCGCATCCATGGAACTACAAGGCGCTGTTCGGGGTGGAAAGGACGTCAGTCCTCCATATGCTCAATAATATCAGATACTGCCATAACCTGTCAAAGTGAAAATTCATATTTCGTTACCTAAAATGCCTCTAAATGTGCCTGCGTAATATTGTTTCGTGCACCGATTTTGCACCGCGTGGCCCGTAAGTATTTGATACTTATAGGAACTCAATCCAGTCCATCATCGGTGCGACAGATAACTTTTTATCTCGTTTTTTCAGCATGTCAGACGATATTCCACGCGGATAAAGGGAGTGAACTTTGCACCGGTTCTGCGACGTGCGCTTTTTGGACAGCTAGCATAGTTCAGGCAGCGAGTGAAAGCTGGCCCGTGCAGGTTCGCCGAAATGGCAAACAAGCCCCGCGAGATTTTCGAGCCAATGATGACAGGGCCGCACGCTATGTTTTCAATGTGGTTTCCCGAGTGAAATCCTTAGGTCCGACATTGTTTCAAACTGGCTTGCCGTGAGTTTGATATTCTTGAGGGTGATACGGCGTGCAGGCATGCAGCGTCGGGTTTTCAGGTAGAGGATTTGCTCGCCGCAGGTCACGCTGATCGGGCCGGTATAGGGCCTTGTGACATGCAAAGAGATATTCAGGCGGACATCGCCATCGCCTTGTTGCCGAACAATATTTGGGGTCGTCATCTTAATGGTCGCGTCATGGTTGACGATCATAATCGCGCCAGTCGGGCTGACTTTTTCGACGAGCAGATCAGCCACGAATGTCCCGGCAATCAGCCCTTCCTGATAGCACTGGTCGCCCATATCGGCGGGGTGCAATGCGTTGCCGATAACAGAAATGGCGGGGTCGGAACTCAGCCAGTTCTGATCCGTCTGCGGGATTTGTGTGCTCTGGTTGTGCTGCAAATGGCTGGTTCGGGCGATGGTGTTTTCGCCGACAAAGTTTCCACTGAATATGAGACCGTCACAATCAACATGCCGGGTGCCTGAACCGGGCGATTCAACGGTGATTTGGTTCAGAACCTCCCTGCCGCTGATGCCGGTGATCCGGGTGTTGGTGTAAATTGGAACCCCCATCAGGCGGGCAAACAGAACCAAAGGTCTGTAGGCCGTAATGCGCCGGTTTTCCTCGATCATCGCGACGGGTTTGATGCCTGCCTTGCGCAATGTGCAAAGCGCGGTGAAGCTGACCAGTTCGGTGCCGACAATAACCGCGCGCCTGAATGGGCGCAGCCTTGCGCCGTAAAGGAATTGTTGCAAAGCGCCGGTTGTGGTCACACCTATGGGGCGCAATCCGGAAATCAGCCTTGGGTGGCGCGGTGTTTCACGCGCCCCGGTTGCCAGAATGATGTGGCGCGCGCGGATGCGCCGATTGCCGTCAGGTGCTGCGATATCCAACACGCCCCCGGCACGGAGTGCTGTGACTGTGGTGTTGGTCTCAAAGCGGACATTTGAGCAACGTTTCAGCAACGCCTTGATGAATTTCGTGCCGGATATGGGGCGCTTGAACACCAGAAGGCCAAAAGTCGGGTGATGAATGTGGCGTGGGATGCCGCCGATTTCCGCCTCGCGCTCGTAAACCACAATGTCCCGAACGCCCGCTTTTGACAGCGCCGTTGCCGCGGCAATCCCGGACGGGCCCGCGCCAATGATGGCGACATCGCAATCAAAACCGCTCATTGATCCCGGTCCTCGGCCAGAGGCGGGGAAATTTTCCCCTTGCTGCTCAGTTCGGCGACGCGGGCGCTGCAATAAAATCCGTTGCATCGTCCCATCATGACCCGCGTTCGCCGCCGCAGACCGCCAAGGCTTTCTGCCGGAACAACGCCGCTCATCGCCTGTTCGATTTCCCGCCGCGTGACCCTTTCACAATGGCAGATAATTTCACTGCCGTCGCCCTGTTGGTAGGCGCGCGGTTCAGCTTCGGCCAACATTGGCATTCGCGGCCATGTCGGGGTTTTTGCGGGGCCAAATCGCGTGATCCCCGGGAAGGTCTCCATCAGCAGATGTTCAACATGGGCCGCGATGCCCAGTGCCGCCGTCAGCCCGGTCGAGCGAATGCCGTTCACACCTACCCAGTTTTTACCGGCCTCGGCACTGATCTGATAGTCCTTGAACTGGGTTGCCGGGCGCAGACCGGCATAGGTGGCGGTGATTTCATGCTGGGGCAAATCTGGCAGCATGGACACACCCTTTTCAATAAGCCCTTGCAATATGTCACGCTCAACGGGGGCGTTCCAGCGGTCCTCCTGCTCTTCTGCGGTGGGGCCCAGCAACAGGTTTCCAAACGCGGTCCGGGTCAGCACCACGCCTTTTGTTGTCGGCGTCGGCACCGGCAGAATGATGGAATTTATCAGGCCAGCGGCGGTTTTGTCGTAAACCAGAAACTGGCCCTTTCGCGGGCGGATTTCAAATGCGGGCTTGCGACAAATCTGTTCGATGTTATCGCCATTGGTGCCGGTGCAATTGATAACGAAGCGACCGGCGAATGTCTGACCAGCCGCGCTGAGTTGCCAGAATGAGCCGTCAAATTCACCCGATAAAACCTCGGTGTCAAACCGGTATTGCGCCCCGGCGCCGACTGCCTGTGTCAGGTAGGCAAGCGGAGCGCTCCAGGGGTCAATCACATATTCGCCCGGGACTTCAACCGCAGCCAACGCATCCCGCGAGAGGTTCGGCTCACGCGACAGGAGCGCCGTTTGGCCGATCATACGGGCGTCATTTACCCCGTTATTATGGGCCTTGGTAAGAATTCCATCCAGTTGCGCCAGTTGCGCATCGTTCCATGCGACAACCAAAGCACCGGTTTTCAGGACAGGCAGGTTCAGGCGCTCGTTGATGTCCAGATATTCGCGATACCCGGCCTGCATACAGGCAAGTTCCAGGCTGTCGGGCGGGGCGTCAAAGCCCGTATGCAATATGGCGCTGTTGGCCTTGCTTGCGCCCGACAATATGTCGCCCCCGCGCTCAAGAAGCAGGGTTTTTGCACCGGCAAGCGCAAACCTTCGGGTGATCGCACAGCCGACAACCCCACCCCCGATAACAATGACATCCCACATTAATGCCGTCTGACTGGGCAGGTTTGTTTCTTGTGAGGGATTTGCCGCCATCCACTTTTCCAAATATTACCCACCAGCGGGTGATCCAGTTTCACGCCCATGCCAAAACAGAACTGCAACATAAGGGGTTTTCTGAATTGCCCGCTGGCCTATCTTGCTGGCCTCTTCTTATCGTGAAATTCCCACATTACCAACATTATATGTGATTAAACCACACATTTAGATATTCCCGATATCCATTTTTGTGGTGTTCGGGTGAATAGTTTGAGCAATGAAACCAACATCGTGAGCAAGGGTTGCCCGGCAGATTAACCCCCGCAGCACAATGGCGTAAACCCATGTTTGCCCCAATGTACAAAGGGTACTACGCACCAAGTGACGGCTGCATCTGTGTTTGCTGCATCATATCGCCAGCAATATTTTGGGTACACAACATCAAGCAATCGCCAGCAACCACGCCGGAGGTCGAGCGACGTGTGCAAAGAATTGATCTTCACATCTGTGGCGAATTGTGGTAAATACTAACAAATATCGTGTTCAAAGGGGGTAAACCAACAAAAATGGGGAAAATACAACTCTGGCCCCTCAATATACGGGTTTGTTTTATGCCATGTAGCGGCGGCGCTCGTGATCCGGGTTTCTTGGCTGGCCCTGTTGTGGCATCCGGAAATGCGCAGGGCGAATTTTCCAATGTCGGAAGGCTTGGGAAATGAAATCAACCGAGCGTCTTCAGTCAATTCAGGCATTACTTGAAATCCGGGGCCGGGTTTCGGTTGACGAACTTGCCGGGCAATATCAGGTTGTACAAGAGACCATCCGGCGCGACCTGATGAAGCTGGAAAAGCGTGGCATCGTGCGCAAAGTGCATGGCGGTGCGATCAGCTCGCAGAATAAGTTTGAACAATCACTGGCGTCACGGCTTACCCAAAGCATCCCGCAAAAGCACGCTTTGGCGCAAGCGGCTGTCGATCTGATCTCACCGGGAAGCACGCTGTTCATTGATTATGGAACCACGACCAACATTTTTGTGGAACACCTCAAGCGACTGCCCGATTTAACGGTTTTCACCAACTCGCACCTGATCGCGACGGCCTTGTCAGAGGGGTCAAATTGCGAGGTTTTTGTGCTGGGCGGGCATTATAATAACAAGATCAAGTCCAATGTCGGGCCAATGGTTATTGAAAGTATTGGGACATTTCTGGCCGATTTTTCGGTTATTGGAATAGGAGGGGTGGATCTGAAATATGGCTTCTCTGTACAGAATATAGACGAGGCCACCATTGCGAGAGCGATGATTTCCCGCAGTTCGGAAAGCATAATCCTCGCCGATCCCAGCAAGTTCAACCGTCATGGCATTGCCCATGTCGCTGATTTTCATCAAATCGATTATCTGGTGTCGTCGCAAAGCCCGGATGCGCAGATATGTGAGGCGCTAAAGGAAAACCAGGTAACCCTGAAAATTCCGAAAGGCGCGACATTATGATTTTGGCCGGATCTCGAATTGTGGCTTTCACCCTGCAAAGCGGCTGTCCGACAGTCCAAAAGTGGCCCCGCCGCGATGATATTCAAAGCCTGCAAATCCGAAATCGCGGCATCAAGTCAAAAGTTCACAAAGACAGTTTTTCAACCAGGGGCACATAATTCTGTTGTGCCCACAATTCTCCGGGAGGGAGTAAACAAATGACAAAAAGAACAAATACATTCGACCGCCGAGCGGTTCTGAAGTCGGGGACAATGATCGGCGCGGCCGCGCTGGCCACCCCTGCGCTGGTTTCTCAGGCGCTGGCCTCGTCAGGTGAAATGACCCTGATGGACTGGTCAGATTACTGGCCCGACGACATGCTGGCGAAATTCACCAGCGAAACCGGCATCAAGGTAAACTATATCGGTATCGGCTCGAATGAAGAGCTGATTAACAAGATGAAGGCCTCAAATGGCGCCGGGGCTGATCTGATCGGCCCAACCAACAACCGGTCGCTTCAATGGGGGCCGCTGGAGCTGCTTCAGCCCTTTGATATGAGCCGCATTCCAATCGAGGCTGCCAACCCGGCCATGGTCAAGATCGGCCCGGACGCCTGGGATTTCGGCGGTAAAGGCGTGACCTGGATTCCACATATCTGGGGCACCGAAGGCATGGCTTGGCGCATTGACAAATGGGCCCCATCCGCTTCGTCTGGTATTCCAAGCTACGGTGAAATCTGGGCCGAGGAAAATGCCGGCAAAACCATGATCCGGGCGCATTCCGGCATGTTGACTGCGGGCCTCTATATGGAAGCAACCGGGCAGATGGATCCGGGCTCTGTCTGGGCGGCTTACGAATCCGAGGAAAACATGCGCAAGACATGGGGCATGATTACGGATTGGTGCGTTGCGCGCAAAGGCAATCTGAAACTGATCTGGAACGATGCCGACAGCCAGAAAAACGGCCTGCTGAACGACGGTGTCATCGTTGGCCAGACATGGGATGGCCCACCGCTGGCGCTGAAAACCGCGGGCGAGCCGGTCACCTATCAGGCACCTGCCGAGGGCGCTATGGCGTGGGTCGATGGCCTTGCAATGCCCAAGGGGGCCAAGAATATCGACGAGGTTTATGAACTTATCAAGTTCGCCTACAACCCCGAGGATGCAGGTAAATCGATCGACAAGCACGGCTATAACTCGCCGATCTTGACTGCCGACACTTATGCTGGCACGAATTATGCCAAGAACTTTGCCGAAGCCTATCCCGGTGACGCGCTTGCAAATCTGAACGCATGGCCAGCCGAAGCACCCTGGTACGCAGATGTTCGCACCGAATTTGTGAACAAGTTCCAGAGCGCTTAAGTCAAACAACCTTACCCGGCCGCGTTGAACGTGGCCGGGCAGCTTCAGAAATACCACCATAAAGGGCCCGCGATGAGGCCCTGGGAATCGTCTAAAACGGGGAAACCATATGAGTTCGGGTGTTGCGATTGATCTGGAAAACGTCTGGATCAAGTTTGGCGATTTCGTCGCCGTAAGAGAAGCGAATGTAAACATCAATGGGGGCGATTTTTTCTCTTTTCTTGGCCCGTCGGGATGTGGAAAAACCACGATCCTGCGCGCAATTTCAGGTTTTCTGGAGCCCAGCGACGGGCGTATATTGATCGGCGGCGCAGATATGGCCGGGATCGGCCCGAACAAGCGCCCTACGGCGTTGATTTTTCAAAACCTTGCCTTGTTTCCCTTGATGAAAGTCTGGGAGAATATCGCGTTTTCCATGGAAGTGGCGGGTGCCAGCGCTGCTGAACGGCGCAAGCGGGCGGACGAGCTTTTGGACATGATCGCGCTGGATGGTCAGGGCGATAAACTGCCCAGCGAATTGTCTGGCGGGCAGAAACAGCGAGTGGCAATCGCGCGCGCCTTATGCGCCAATCCCGATGTTTTGCTGCTGGATGAACCATTGTCAGCGCTTGACCTGAAGCTGCGTCAGCACATGCGCACCGAATTGCGCGAAATCCGGCGACGGGTCGGCATCACATTCATCTATATCACCCACGATCAGGGCGAAGCACTGACCATGTCAGACACAGTTGCGGTGATGAAGTCCGGGGTGATTGACCAGATCGACACCGGCCATAACATATACGACCACCCTTCAACCCCGTTTGTTGCGTCTTTCGTGGGCGAGAACAATTTATTCCGGGGCAAGATCAAGCAGATCAGCGGCAACGAGGCGGTAATCAGCACCCGACGATCCGGTGATTTGCTGGCGCAGATCACCCCGTCACAGGTTGGCAAACTGTCTGTCGGGAATGAGGCGATGTTGTTCATTCGCCCCGAGGCGCTGGAGCTGAGCGATTCCAAGGCGACCGGCAAGACTTCGATTTCCGCCAATGTGGTGAACCAGGAATTCGAGGGCAATTCATTCAGCGTTTTTCTTGAAGGGGATGGTGGCAAGCAGATCAAAATGTCGGTGCCAAATCTTGGCCAAGACAATATCGCGGCTGCGGGTGAAAACCTGTCTCTTCGTTATGATGCGGCGAATGCGGTGGTTATGCCGGTTGGCGAACTCGCTTCGGAATAGGGGCCTGTCATGAAAAAGAAAATGATCTTTTCCGAGTTTTTCAAGAATAATGGCGTCGTCATGGGAAGCCTGTTGATGGGGCTTGTCGGCTTCTGGCTGGTTTTCCTTATCGTCCTGCCGCAGCTTTCGATGCTGGATTATTCGTTCCGGTTCAACCTGCCGCCTGCCGAACAGGGCGGGCCAAAGGATGTCTATACACTAAGCAATTACCAGCAACTGATCTATGGCAGCGACACCACGCGCCAGACTTATAATACCGTCGATCTGATGGTGTTTGTGCGCACCATTATCGCGGCGATGGCGGTAACTATTTTCAATATCTTCCTGTGCTATCCGCTGGCCTATTTTCTGGGCCAGTCCAAAGGGTCTGGCTTTGTCAGGTTGCTGGTTGTGCTGTTGATTATCCCCTATTGGATCAACGAGATTTTGCGGGCATTCGCCTTGCGGATCATCTTTGGCGATAGTGGATTGTTGAACGAAGCGCTGATGCTTTTGCATCTGACCCGCGAGCCGATTGACTTCATCCGCCAGGATATCGCGCTTTATGCCGGGCTGGGATACGCCTATATTCTGCTGATGCTGTTTCCGATGTATAACGTGATCGAAAGCCTTGATCGCAATCAAATCGAGGCGGCGCGCGACATGGGGGCCAGTTGGCTGCGCATCCATCGCCGGATCGTAATTCCGCACGCCAAACCGGGGATCGCATCAGGGGCGACGATGGTGTTCATGCTGTCTGCCGGTGCGCTGGCGGCACCGCAAATTCTGGGCGGCCCAAGCAGCCTGTGGTTCACGCAACTGGTTTATCAGTGGTTCAACGACTCGCTGAACTGGCAGCAGGGGGCGGCCTATGCGATTGTGCTGCTGGCCTCGACGATCATCATCGTTCTGACGGTGATGAAAGCCTTCAAGGTTAACATGGGGGATATCGGTAAATGAGTTCTACTGCACTCATCCGCATCGCCCTTGGTGCCTATTTTGTCATTTTCTTCAGCTACCTGCTGGGGCCGCTGGTGGTGATGAGCCTGACCGCCTTCAACTCTTCGGCTTTTCCATCGGTTTCGCCATGGGCGTGTTTCACCTATGAATGGTTCGAGGTGCTGTTCAACGACAAGAGCATCCGTCAGGGCATCTATTACAGCGTCATTATCGGGCTGGGCACGGTTGTTCTGTCGGTCTCCATGGGGCTTGCCGCGTCGATTGTGCTGACGCAAATCTGGCCCAGGCTGCGCTCCACCTATTACACGATGATAATAGCGCCGATCTTGATACCGGGCGTTGTTCTGGGGATTTCGACGCTGGTGTTTTGGGATCGGGTTGGCGATTTTCTAGGGGTCAGCGAAGGTTCATTGCTCGACCTGCTGTTTCACAACGGAATATTCCTGACCATTCTGGGGCAGTCTTCGTTCATTGCCTCTTACGCCATGCTGGTTTTTGTCGCCCGCCTGCAACGGTTTGACCCCGGCCTGACCGAGGCCGCGCTGGATCTTGGTGCCACCCACACCCAGGCGTTTCGCAAAATCATGTTGCCGTTTATGCGCCCGGCCATCGCTTCGGCTGCGGTGCTGGCCTTTCTGGCTTCGTTTGAAAACTATAACACCACCACCTTTACCATCGTTGATTACAAAACCCTGACAACGGTTCTGGCCCAGAAAGTACGGTTGGGTATTAACCCGTCGATTTCGTCGCTGGCGTTCATCATCATCGCCCTGACCATTTTCGTGGCCCTTGCATTTGAAGCCAACCGGCGAAATCAGGCGCGTAAGAATGCTGTAAAGGAGGGCAAGGCCAGCACACCCAAAAAAGGGTTTCTGCCGCCTTTCCTGCGGGGAAATCCAGCGGCGATTGTGTTTGTCGCGCTGGCCTTCGTGGCAATTGGAATGGTGGGCACAGCCCAGCAGTACAGCCCTGAAAGCTGCAAAATTCAGTATCAGGAGGCCAAACAGATCGAAATCCAGCGCCGGATTCAGGAGCTTCAGCAAAAGCGCAAGATTCGCGATCAATCCGGGGCGCGCAACGGCCCCGATATTTTTGTCACCCCACCACCGAAAAAGGTGCAGCCTGAAGGTGGCAGTGGCGCGTTTGGCAATGTGTTCGACCCGGGCAACCTGAACAGCGACAAAAACAACTGACAAAACCGGGCCACGGGGGACAAGATGCTCATTGCGCATATCAGCGACATCCACATTGCCAAGCCCGGGCAGAAAACCTGTGGCGTGGCGCGCATGGCCGAGAATTTGGCGCGCTGTGTGGACAGCATAAACGCGCTGAAGCCAAGGCCCGATCTGGTGCTGCTGTCTGGAGATATTAGCAATGGTTCTTCCCATGCGGAAACGGCGCATGCAGCCCGGATTTTGTCGGCGCTCGATTGCCCGCTTTATCTGGTGCCGGGTAATCATGATGACCGCGATGTGACCCGCAAGGTTTTTGGCGACAAGGCCTGCCCGTCTTGTAAGGACGGGTTCATCAATTATTCGATCGAGGGCCATCCGTTGCGTATCATTGCGCTTGATAGCGTCAATCCGGGTCTCCCCGGTGGCCAGCTTTGCGAAAACCGTCTGGTCTGGTTGCGCGCATGCCTGACGCGGGGCGGCGATCAACCGACGGTGATCTTCATGCATCATCCGCCGCTGAAACTGGGCGTTCCGGAAACCGATGCCGATGGATTTACCGGGGCGGAGCAACTTGGGCGTATTGTGGCGGATTTTCCGAATATTGAACGCATTCTTTGCGGCCATATCCATCTGACGACCCATACCCGCTGGCGTGGCAGTATTGTCAGCACAGCCCCCAGTATCGGCATGCAACTGACGCTGGATTTGACCCAAAGCGCACCGTCGAAATTTCTGCTGTCCGATCCTGCCTACCTGCTGCACCACTGGACCCCGGACAGGGTGCTGGTGACCCATGTGATCCAACTGGCAAAGCTGGATGGGCCGTTTGATTTCAGCGCCGGTTGAAGCGCATTAACCGCAAGGCTTCGCTTGACGAAACCCCGTTCGGCGGCCATCTGCAAAGCAGGCTTTGGATGTTGGAAAGACGACATACTATGGAACTTGAATATCTGGCGAAAACCATTGACGCGGTCTGCGTTCCGGTTGTCGTGCTGGATCGCGAATTGACAATTATTGCCGCGAACCCAAGCGCGCAGAAAGCCTTCGCCGGGCTCACACTCGGGGCCAGTGCAGCCAAAGCCATTTCCAAAAAACGTGGTTTTCTCAACCGGCTCGGGCAGGTTCTGGAACAACCGGTTGAAAAGACGCTGATCCTCAAGACCAAGGAAGGGTTTGGGCAGGAGTTTCTGACAACAATCAAACCGCTAGATCTGGGCAGGGCCGGTCTGGCCGCGCGGCTTTTGCTGACCTTCGAGGACCGCTCGCCGCTAAAGGATGTCAAAACCATGCGCAGCGAGTTTGTTGCCAATGTCAGCCATGAAATCCGCTCGCCCTTGACGGCGATCACCGGTATTATCGAAACCCTGCAAAGCACGGCCAAGGATGACCCCGAGGCGCGGGCGCATTTTCTGGATCTGATGGGCCGCGAGGCGGCGCGCATGGTTAATCTTGTTACCGATCTTTTGTCCCTCTCGCAGGTCGAGGTCAAACAGCGGCGTCGGCCCAGGAAATCCGTCGACCCCAACCAGATCATCGCGCAAGCCATGAATACCGCCCGTCAATTGGCGCAAAAACGCGGTATGGTGCTGGATTTTCGCGGGCCTTACACCCTGCCCGCGCTGCCCGGCCTGCATGATGATCTGGTGCGGGTATTTATCAACCTTTTGGAAAACGCGGTGAATTACGGGCGCGAGGGTGGCGAAATCACGCTAATTGCCTGCATCAAAGACAGCACAAATCCGCTGGCGCAACCGGCCTTGGCCATAAGCGTCACCGATCAGGGCGAAGGTATCCCGGCGGCTGATATCCCGCATCTGACCGAGCGGTTTTACCGGGTTGATAAAAGCCGGTCACGCAATGTTGGCGGCACCGGTCTGGGGCTGGCGATTGTGAAGCATATTCTGGTGCGCCATCGCGGCAAGCTGGTGATTACAAGCCAACTTGGCCAAGGCTCGACCTTTTGTGTTTATCTGCCGCTGAAGCCACCTCAAAAAACCTGAAACTGTCATCAAACTGTTACATGGTTGTCGTAATCCTGAAACACGCGCAAGCGATTGAAGTGTCGTTCCATAAGGAACTAACCGACACTATAGGAGACAATCTGAGATGTCTGTTCATCTGCCGATCACGGCTGCTGCTATTTTGCTGGCCCTTGCGGCCCCCCCCGCGCTGGCGCGCGAGCAAATCAACATTGTGGGCTCGTCCACCGTGTTTCCGTTTTCCACCACGGTTGCCGAGCGTTTCGGCAAATCCACCGATTTCAAAACCCCGATCGTTGAAAGCACCGGCTCGGGTGGCGGTTTGAAGCTGTTCTGCGCCGGTGTCGGTGAAAAAACGGCGGACATCGCCAACGCCTCGCGCCGGATCAAGGCTTCGGAAGTGCGGTTGTGCGCTGACAATGGTGTGACCGAGATTGTCGAGGCGATGATCGGTTTTGACGGGATCGTTTTTGCCAATTCGGTTGAGGCGGCACAGATCAATGTCAGCTTGCGCGACCTTTATCTGGCGCTGGCCAAGGATGTGCCCACTGCTGCCGGCACCAGCCAGCCCAATCCATACACCACTTGGAAACAGGTCAACCCATCGCTGCCGGATATCAAGATCGAGGTTCTCGGCCCACCGCCAACATCCGGCACCCGCGATGCATTTGCCGAACTGGCGATGGAGGGGGGCTGCAAGACGTTTGATTGGGTCAAGGCGCTGAAAAAGACTGATAAACCAGCCTATAAATCCCTGTGCCACACGATCCGCGAGGATGGTGCCTATATTCAGGCGGGTGAGAACGACAACCTGATCGTGCAGAAATTGCGCGCCAATCCAGCCGCCTTCGGCATCTTTGGTTACAGCTTTCTCGAGCAGAACAGCGATGTGGTTCAGGGTGCGATTGTCAACGGTGTTGCGCCTGAATTTGAACAGATCGCGGACGGGAATTACCCGATTGCGCGCTCGCTCTACTTCTACGTCAAAAAGGCGCATGTGGGCCTGATCCCCGGAATGGCCGAGTTTCTGGCCGAGTTCACAGCCGAGGATACATGGGGCGAAGACGGCTATCTGGCCGACAAGGGCCTGATCCCGCTTTCTGATGATTTGCGCAACGAATGGGCAAAGAAAATCAACGGATTGTGGTTGCTTGATATGTAATGCCAAGGCCCCGAACCGGCATCGCTGGTTCGGGGCGTCTTTAATTAACGGTTGCTGCCATGGCCTATGAAACACTGAACCTGACCAAAACCGCCCGTCCCAAATGGTTGGATCGGGTGGTTGTCGCGTTGCTGGCGGCGGCTGCGTCTGTGGCGATTTTGGTGACGCTCGGGATCGTTCTGTCACTGATTTTTGAGACCTTGCAGTTCTTTAAAAAAATCCCGCTGACGGATTTTTTGTTTGGTCTGGACTGGAGCCCGCAAACCGCCATTCGTGAGGGGCAGATCGGGGCCAAGGGCAGTTTTGGCGTGATCCCGTTAATCAACGGCACCTTGCTGGTCAGTGCGATTGCCATGCTGGTGGCGGCACCGCTTGGCCTGGCCTCGGCGATCTATCTGTCGGAATATGCCGGCAAGGGCGCGCGCGGCTGGATCAAACCGGCGCTTGAGGTTCTGGCCGGAATTCCGACGGTGGTTTATGGCTTTTTTGCGGCCCTGACCGTGGCCCCGTTCATCCGCATGACGGGTGGGCAGTTCGGGCTTGAAATCGCCTCGGAAAGCGCGCTGGCGGCGGGGATTGTGATGGGGATCATGATTGTGCCGCTGGTGTCATCCTTGTCGGATGACGCGATCAACGCGGTGCCGCAAACCCTGCGTGATGCTTCGCTTGGTTTGGGGGCAACACGCTCGGAAACCACGCGCAGAATTGTGCTGCCCGCCGCCCTGCCCGGCATTTCCGGCGCGTTGCTGCTGGCCACGTCGCGCGCCATTGGCGAGACTATGATTGTGCTGATGGCGGCAGGAATGGCGGCGAAGCTGACGCTGAATCCGCTGGATGCGGTCACCACGATCACGGTGCAGATCGTGACCCTTCTAACCGGCGATCAGGCGTTTGACAGCGCCAAAACCCTGTCGACCTTCGCGCTGGGGCTGTTGTTGTTCATCCTGACCCTTTGCCTGAACGTCGTCGCCTTGAAAATCGTCAAGAAATATCGGGAACATTATGATTGATTTCAGCAAGAGTGCCGGGTTCAACCTGATCCGCCGCCACCGCGCCGAGAAGCGGTTTCAATGGGCCGGGCGTTCGGCGATTTTCATTTCGCTGACGTTTCTGGTGGTGATGGTGGGCAGCATTCTGATGGATGCTGCGGGCACCCTGCGCCAGACCCAGATTGCAGTGACGGTTGATCTGGGGCCAGATGCGGTTGACCCCGATAACATCGCCGGGGCGCGGTTTGGCAAGATTCTGAAATCGGCCTTACGGGCGCAGTTTCCCGACGCCAAAAAGCGCAAGGAAAAGAAGAAGCTCTATAACCTTGTCAGCCCCGAAGGCAGTTTCGAGATCAAGCGCCAGCTTATCGCCAACCCCGATTTGCTGGGCGGGCCGCAGACCCTTTGGCTGACCGCGTCGGACGATCTCGATCTGTTTTATCGCGGCAAGTCTGATGCCAGCCTGCCCGAAAGTCAGCGCCGGATTTCCGACCTTGAAGTCGCGTGGATTGACACGCTGGCGCAATCAGGCAGCCTGCGTCGGGTTCTGAACTGGAATTTCCTGACGAATGGCGACAGCCGCGAGCCGGAAATCGCCGGTATTCTAAGCGCGCTGGTGGGTTCGCTATTCTCGCTGGCGGTATGTTTTGCCCTGTCCTTTCCCATCGGGATCGGGGCCGCGATCTATCTGGAGGAATTCGCCAAGCCTAGCCGTATGTCGGACCTGATCGAGGTCAATATCAACAATCTGGCGGCGGTGCCGTCGATCATTTTCGGCCTTCTGGGCCTGTCGATCTTTCTGGGATATATGGGCATGCCCCGATCCTCGCCGCTGGTTGGCGGCATGGTTCTGGCCCTGATGACCCTGCCGACGATCATCATTTCGGCGCGCGCCGCCCTGCGCTCGGTGCCGCCCTCGTTCAAACAGGCGGCGCTGGCTTTGGGGGCAAGTCCGGTGCAGGCGGTGTTTCATCATGTGCTGCCCGCCGCCATGCCGGGCATGCTGACCGGGGCGATTATCGGCATGGCGCAGGCGCTGGGCGAAACCGCGCCTTTGCTGATGATCGGCATGGTCGCCTTTGTGGTTGATGTGCCGGACTCGATTTTGGCCCCGGCAACCGCCCTGCCAGTGCAGATATTCCTGTGGGCCGACAGCCCGGAGCGCGCTTTCACCGAAAAAACCGCCGCCGCGATCATAGTTTTGCTGATCTTTCTGATCGCCATGAACCTGATCGCCATCCTGCTGCGCCGCAAACTTGAACAAAGGTTCTGACCATGGACATTCCTTTCATCTCGGCCTCGGGCGTCAATGTGCATTACGGTGCCAAACAGGCGCTGTTTGACATTGATCTGGATATTCAGGCCAACAAAGTGACGGCGCTGATCGGCCCGTCGGGATGTGGTAAATCCACCTTTCTGCGGGCGATTAACCGGATGAACGACCTGATCCCGTCTTGTCAATTTGACGGGTCGCTGAAAATAGGCGGGCAGGATATTTACGCGCCATCAGTGGATGTGGTCGCTTTGCGCGCGCAGGTCGGCATGGTGTTTCAAAAACCCAACCCGTTCCCCAAATCGATCTTTGAAAACGTCGCTTACGGGCTGAAAATTCACAGGCTGACAACCTCCAAGCAGGAGCTTCAGGATCGCGTCGAATGGAGCCTGAAAAGTGCTGGTCTGTGGGCCGAGGTGGCGGATCGGCTGAACGAACCCGGCAACAGCCTGTCGGGCGGGCAACAGCAACGCCTGTGCATCGCACGCACCATCGCGGTTTCGCCGCGCATCATTCTGATGGACGAGCCCTGTTCAGCACTTGATCCAATTGCCACCGCCGTGGTCGAAGAGCTGATCGACGGGTTGCGCAAGGATTACACGATTGTCATCGTCACCCATTCGATGCAACAAGCCGCCCGGATATCCCAGCGCACCGCATTTTTTCATATGGGCAAGTTGATCGAGGTCGGGAGCACCAAATCGGTATTCACCAACCCACAACAAGAGCAAACCTCGAACTACATCACCGGACGCATCGGTTAGGAGTGAAAATGGAAAACGCGCATATAGTATCCCGGTTTGACAAAGACCTTGATCGCATCAAGAACCGCATCCTTGAGATGGGCGATCTGGTGCTGACCCAAATTGCGCAGGCGACCGATCTGTTGCAGGATTTTGACGCCCCGACCGCAGATCAACTGATCGCGCGGGATCGCAAGGTCAACGGCATGAACAAGACCATCCACAGCCGGGCCGAGCGCCTGATTGCCCTGCGCCAGCCCGTGGCGCTGGATTTGCGCGCCGCCCTGTCGCCGATCAACATCGCGTTCGAGCTGGAGCGCATTGGCGATCATGCCAAATCCTGCGCCAAAAGCGCGCGAAAACTGGCGAACGCTCCGGCTGATACGGCAGCAATGCAGATCGTTCTGGATATGAGCGCGCTTGTGCAAGCCATGCTGGCCGACGTTCTGCGCGCCTATAATGACAGCGATATCGCGCTGGCAGCGGATGTGCGCGCCCGTGATATCGAGGTTGACCGGCAAAACAAGGCGCTGTTTGAAATCGGCCTGACCTCGATCGCGTCGAGCCCTGAAAACGCCGAGGCCCTCGTCCTTAAAATCCTGCTGGCGCGCAATTTTGAGCGGGTTGGCGACCATATCGTCAACATTGCCCGGCATGTGCATCAAATCGTGACCGGCGAGGATTTGAAGGCCTCGGATTAGGAATTTGCCCCCGCTATTGCCAGCCCCTATTATCGCCATAACCATCAGCAAAGAGGCCTCGACGTGAGCCTGATCGACCCGACCATTCTTGTGATCGAAGACGAACCTTCGCAAATCGAGCTTCTGCGCTACAACCTGAGCCGGCAGGGTTTTGAGGTGCGCATCGCCATGGATGGTGAAGAAGGGTTGCAAACCGCCATCGAAGAGCCGCCCGACCTGATCCTGCTGGACTGGATGCTGCCCAACCTTTCGGGGATCGAGATTTGCCGCCGGCTGCGGCGCAACAAGGCCACGCGCGAAATCCCCGTCATCATGCTGACCGCGCGTTCCGAGGAGGGTGACAAAATTCGCGGGCTGGATATTGGTGCCGACGACTATGTGACCAAGCCCTATTCGATCAAGGAACTGATCGCGCGCCTGCGCGCCGCACTCAGACGCCCAAGCGCCAGTGTGACGCAAAACCGGCTTTCGCTTGGGGCGATTGAAGTGGATTTGGAAAAGCACAGCGTTCTGTGCGGCGAAACCCGTATCAAGACCAGCCCGACAGAGTTTCGGCTGCTGGTGACATTGATGCAAAGCCCGGAACGGGTTTTCTCACGGCATCAATTGCTTGATATGGTTTGGGGCATCGCCACCGATCTGGATACAAGAACGGTCGATGTGCATATCGGGCGGCTGAGGCGGGCTTTGACTTCGGCCGGGGGACAAGACCAAATCCGGACCATACGCGGATTTGGCTATGCGATGGGCGTCAACAGTTGCTAGTTTGCGATGAAAATGAGGTTTTTCGCTGCCCTGTCAGGGCTGGTTGACCCAGGGCAATGACAGCCGGTCGATGTGATAGGGCAAGCGGGCGCGGGCAGCGCTGACCGCCGCATGTTCCAGCCCGGCACACAGAAACCCCGCCGATTTTCCGGCCCGGGCAAGCTGTTGACCGTCGGGCGCGATGATGCAACTGCCACCAAAGAAACCCAAACCGTTTTCCTGACCGCAATAATTCGCATAGCACAGAAAAACCCCGTTTTCAAACGCGCGCGCTGGCACCACGCAATCCGACACGATGCCCCATTCGGCAGCAAGGGCTGTGGGCACCACAACAATATCGGCCCCCGCCAGCGCCACATGGCGCAGGTTTTCGGGAAATTCCACATCGTAACAAACCAGAATGGCCAGCGTGAACGCGCCCAGCCGGAACATTTCGCACCCGGTGCCGGGGGTAAAAAACTCGGCCTCGAACCCCGGGGGCAGCAGAAGTTTGCGATGGCTGCCGATCACGGTGCCGGTTTTGTCGATACATTGCGCCGAATTATAAAGCCGGTCGCCGCTGCGCTCAGCAAAGCCGTAAAGAATGGCCGTGTTGTAGCGCCGGGCCAGTTGCGCGACCGAACCGGCAAACCGGCCATCCGCTGTTTCGGCCCGCCCGGACACCAGATCGCCAATATTATAGCCGCTCTGAAAAAGTTCGGGCAGGATGACCAGATCAAGCGGCGCACCGTCATGCGTCGCCAGATTATCCGCCAGCCAGTTCAGGCGGGCGTGCGCTCCGTCAAGGCTGGCGGGGCATTGGGCGACGGCGATTTCCAGCCTGCCGGACATGGCTTAACCTTGGCCCAGCAAAATCTCGCGCGGGTATTGGGTGATGTAATCGGCACCGGTTGGCGTCACCACGATGGAATCCCCGATCCGCCCGGCCGTGACCCCGTCAACCGAAATGCCGCCATCAACCGCAAAGGTCATGCCGGGCTGCAAAACGGTTTTGTCCCCCGCCTTCAACTCGGGCGCTTCAAGATAGGCCACCCCGATCGAGCGGCCGGTGCGATAGCCGGTCTCATAGCCGCGCGCGCGGTAAACCTCGTTGGCGGCAGCGGCTACGTCTTCGGCCAGAACCCCGGGGCGGATGGCGGCAATCGCCGCTTGCTGGGCCTCGATTGCCGCCAGTTGCACTTCGCGATCCTTGTCCCGGACATCGCCGATATGGAACATCCGGTCAAAGCCCAGCTTGTATTGCTTGAACTGCGCCATGTTGCAAAAACAGAAATAGACCGGATCAAATTTCTCATAAGCCCTGACGCTGGCGCGCCGGTGCACCATGGAGGCATCGCCGCCGCTTTGCAGGATTTGCAGGTTGTGGATCATCGGCGACACGAAGCGCTCCCAACCCTTGTCGGTCAGGAAACTTGCGGCCTTGCGCGATCCGGCCTCGATCACCGCCAACGCGGATTCGTATTCGTGCGCGCCTTCGGCCAGACTGTCATGCGCCGCCGTCATCATCGCCCCGGCAATCTGGCCGGCCTGTTTCATGATGCCGATCTCGAACGGTGTCTTAATCACCCGCATCGCGCCCATGAGCGGCGTAATATCCCTGAGCGGCACACCAGCATAGGTTTCGTCCAGATGATTGCGCACGATTGCCGGGATGGTACCCTTTTCCAGCCAGATTTCGGCCGGATTTTCCCCCAGCGCCCCGGCCAGTTCCCGGCCCCATGTGCGTTGGCCCATGTCCTCCCAGACCCGGATATCCTGAACCCATGTCATGGCGTTAACCATCTCGGATTCCATCAGCGGGGTGATGATTATCGGCGCGTCCTCAGCATCAACCACCAGCATGGTCGGGCGACCAAACTCGATCCCCAGATAGCCCCAGAAACCGGCCAGATAGGCAATCGAGCTTTCATCGGTAAACACCGCTTTGCGGATATTTTCATCCCGCATGCGCGCCTGAAGGGAAATCACGCGTTTTCTGGCTTCGTCAAGCATTGCTGCCTCCTGTTGTGGTGATGTAGGTTCTGCTGAAACTTGCACATTCGCCGACATCTGTATACAGCTTTGTTATATCAGCCCCTATTGGCGGCTAAATCAGGGAAAGTAAGCCGTATGTGTACACAGCACAGCAATAACCCCGATCTCAATCAGGCCTTTGATGCGGGTCGCCATGCGCGTGCCAAGATCGGTTTTGTCCTGCTGGCGACCGAGCAGACGATCGAGGACGACATCTTCACCTTGCGCCCGCCCGGCGTTGGTGTGCATTTCACCCGCGCGCCCATTCCTGACAGCATCACCGTTGAAACCCTGGCCAAACAGGCCGACGAACTGGCAAACGCCGCCGCCACGCTTTTGCCCGACGGCAGCCTTGATGTCATCTGTTACGCCTGCACATCGGGCAGTCTGGTGATCGGCGAGGAAAAGGTGATTGGCGAACTTAACAAGGGCGCGCCGGGGGCCAAGGCGACATCGCTCATCACCGGCGTTCTGACGGCGTTGCGCGCATTGGATGTCAAACGCATCGCGGTGGCCACCCCCTATCTGGATGAGATCAACCGGCGCGAAGCGGACTATATGTCGGCGGCGGGTTTCGGGATCACAAACATCAGGGGCCTCGATCTTGAAAAAGACAGTGACATGATCCGTGTGCGCCCGGATTTCATCGCGGATTTTGCCGCCAGTGTCGACACCCCGGATGCGGATGCCCTGTTCATCAGTTGCGGGGCGCTGCGGTCGCTTGATATTGTCGATACGCTCGAACAAAAGCTGGGCAAGCCGGTGATCTGCTCCAATCAGGCGATGATGTGGGATGTTCTGCGGCGCGCCGGTATCAAGGACAGGATCGAAGGTTACGGGGCATTGTTTCGTGACCACTAGCGCGAAAGCCAATGTCGATACAATTCAGGCAGAAATAATCCGCCGGATCTGTTTTCTGGATTACCCGCCGGGTCAGCGGTTGAAAGAGGCCGCCCTTGCCACCGAATTTGGCGTCAGCCGAACGCCGGTGCGTGACGCGATCAGCCGGATCAAACATCTGGGTCTGGTTGAAACCCGCAACGGCGTCGGCACCGTGGTCGTGACCCTGACCCACGCGCAAATCCGGCATGTCTATGAAATGCGCCAACATCTGGCGACCCTGATCGGCACCATGTCGCCGCGCCCGGTCACGCCGGGCGATCTGGCGCGGATTTCTGCGTTGCTGGACGCCGCGATCAGCCTTGAACGCAATTTCGACACGCGCTTTTATCTGGAGCTGAACGATCAGTTGCAAGACCTGATCGCCGAGTTGATCGGCAACCCGGTTTTGCGATCCTTCTGGCGTCAGGCCTATTTTCAGGCCGCCAGCACATGGTACCGGGTTGCGGCACTGGCCAAGGCTGAAGTGGCGGCGGCGCTGGTGCAAGAGCTTCGTGACCTAAAAGACGCAATCAACCGCGGCGATATCGCGGCGGTCGGATATGTCCAGCGGGTGCAGATCGGATATGGTTATCAGCGGATCGTTCACCACCTGTTTTCAAAGGTTGACTAAACTCCGAATTACACGCGGTATTCGCCGGTCTGACAGGCCTGTGGCGGTGGCTATTGCAAGGTTTCATCTCACAGATATGGTCAGAGGGATTGAAATGTCGGGATGACTAAGGCCCGTTCATTAGCCCTCTAGTGGATTAGCCTGCTAGCCCGCTAGCGCATTAGCCCGCTGGCGCGTTTTGCCTCCACTCAGTGGGTGCTGGCATTTCCGCAAGTTCCCTGCTTAACCTGAGGTTCCCCAAGGAGAAGCCCATGACCGACCTGATCGACCTCTATTACTGGCCCACACCGAACGGCTGGAAAATCACCATCGCGCTTGAGGAAATGGGACTGCCTTACACTCTCAATCTGGTCGACATCGGGGCGGGCGAACAGTTTACGCCGGGGTTTCTGGCGATCTCGCCCAACAACAAGATGCCGGTGATTGTTGATCCTGACGGGCCGGATGCAGCCCCGATCACGATCTTTGAAAGTGGCGCGATCCTGCAATATCTGGCGCGCAAGAGCGGCAAGTTCTACGGCACGACCGAGCGCGACCGGATAAAGGTCGATCAATGGCTGATGTGGCAGATGGGTGGGCTGGGGCCGATGGCGGGGCAAGCGCATCATTTCCTGAAATACGCCCCGAATATGGCACCGCCAAACGACCTGCCCTATGCGAAAACCCGCTACCGCCAGGAAACCGCGCGCCTATATGGCGTGCTGAACACGCGGCTTGCGGGTTGGGAATTCGTGGCCGGGGATTTCTTTTCGATCGCCGATATGGCGATCTGGCCCTGGGCCAGCCTGTGGGAAGGCCAGCAACAAGACCTGTCGGACAAGCCGCATCTGTCAACGTGGCTGGATCGCTGTTACGCGCGCCCGGGTGTTGCCAAGGGACGCGCCGTGGCGAAAGAGCTTCGCGGCAATTTACAGGACAACAAACAGGCGCTAAAGTTGCTGTTTGGCCAAAAAGCGCGGTAACGCACTATTTGTCCTTTTCCTCAATCGAATATTTGCTGAACAGCTTCATCTGGCTCATGAAGAACAGGAACATCAGCCCGGTCAGCCCGAAGGTCTTGAAATTGACCCAGGCATCAGTTGACATGGTGCGCCAGATCGCCTCGTTTGCAATCGCAAGCCCGGCGAACAAATAGGCCATGCGACGGGTGAAAATCATCCAGCCCTCGCGCTCCAGCGGCATCGCCTCGTCCATCACATATTGCAGATAGGATTGCCCCCTGAGAAGACCCCAGCCAAGGGTTGCGGCGAAAATCACATAAAGGATGGTTGGCTTCATTTTGAAGAACCGGTCATCGTTGAAATAGATGCCCATGCCGCCAAACACCACCACCAGAACCGCCGTCATCACCTGCATGCGCGACAGGTGGCCGGTGAGCTTCCACAACACGCCGGTGGCGATCAGGATCAGCGGAATAAAGATCGCGGTGGCGATGATGAAGCCCTCGTAAGAGGTTCCGAAAATGTCAAATGTTCTGTCTTTAATGCGGCCATAGCCGATGAAAAACAGGATGATGGGCCCCAGTTCCAGGGACAGTTTCAGGCCGGTGCTGATTTTCTTTTGTTCACTCATGGGCCCCACTTAACCTCTGCCGCCAAATTCCACAAGAACCGCACCCAAGGCAATTAGCCCCATCAGGGCGGCGCGGCGCGGGCCGACGGTTTCTTTCAGGAACAGCCAGCCGATCAGGGCGGCGAACAGGGTTGAGGTTTCGCGCATCACCGCCGCCTCGCCCACCTTGTCAAGCCGTGTGGCCAGCATGATTGAACCGAAACTCAGCAGCGCGATGATGCCGCCAAACAGGCCGCGCAACATCAGGGGCGGCAGGGTTGGCGGGCTGTCCATGCGTCGCCAGCGCAGCGTGGCGATGATCGGAAAGGCGATGCCATCAATCACGAAGAACCACGCCAGAAAGGTGAACGGGTCCGGCGTGGCGCGGATGCCGTAAGCGTCGTAAGTGGTGTAGCCAGCGGTCAGGATGCCGGTTAGAAAAGCAAGGATCAGTGCGGTTTTGAGCTGGGCCAAACCGGTTTTGGCTTTGCTCAGGTTGTAGGCCGCAAGCCCGAATATGCCAGCGGTCAGGGTGGCCACCCCCGCCCATTGCACCGGCGCATAGCTTTCGGAAAACACATAGCCCGCGATGATGATCGTGACCAGCGGGCCGGTGCCGCGCACCACCGGATAAACCACGGTATAATCGCCCTTGGTATAAGCCTGCGCCTGCATCAGTTTGTAAGCGGTGTGGATGATCCAGGCCCCGCCCAATATGAGCCATAAAAAGGCATCGGGGCGCGGCACCATAAACAGCGCGACCGGCAGCATGATAAGCGCATAAACGATGTCCGTCGCGCCGCGTGTCAGCCACGGATCGTGGCGGCCTTTTTGCAGCGCGCCGAACGCGGCATGCAAGACCGCCGCCAATAGGGCAAGGCCCAGCGCAAGGTCTGCGCCCTGCGATGTGCCTTCAAGCGAGATCAGCCAGTTGGACAAGTGTTTGGCCTTTTATTGCCTCCGGCCATGGCCGGGGGCGCTGCCCCCGGACCCCCGGAGTATTTCGGGAACAATGAAACGGGTTATTGTTCGGCTCCGGTCAGGGCGCGGGCGAAATCTTCGGGGTCAAAGGCCTGCAAATCGTTGATTTGCTCGCCGACGCCGATGGCATGGATCGGTAAGCCGAAACGATCCGCCAGCGCCACCAGCACGCCGCCTTTGGCGGTGCCGTCGAGCTTGGTCATCACAAGGCCAGAGACATCGGCCACCTGCTGGAAGATCTCGACCTGATTAAGGGCGTTCTGGCCCGTGGTGGCATCCAGCACCAGCAGGGTGTTGTGCGGCGCGGTTTGGTCTTTTTTGCGAATGACGCGCACGATTTTTGCCAGTTCCTCCATCAGATCCTGACGGTTTTGCAAGCGGCCAGCGGTGTCGATCATCAAAAGGTCGATGCCGTCCTGCTCGGCCCTTGTCATGGCGTCAAAGGCAAGGCTGGCGGGGTCAGAGCCTTCGGGCGCGGTCATTACCGGCACCCCGGCCCGTTCACCCCAGACCTGCAATTGCTCAACCGCAGCGGCGCGAAAAGTATCACCGGCGGCGATAATCACGGACTTGCCAGCGGTGCGAAACTGGCTGGCCAGTTTGCCGATGGTGGTGGTCTTGCCTGAACCGTTCACACCAACCACCAGCACCACCTGCGGTTTTTTCGCATAGAGCGGCATCGGTTTGGCCACGGGCTCCATGATCCGCGCGATTTCGCTGGACAGCAGGTGCTTGATATCATCCGCGCCGAGTTTCTTGCCAAAACGCCCTTCGGCCATGTTGGCGGTGACGCGCAGGGCGGTTTCAACCCCCATATCTGTGGTAATCAGCAGCTCTTCGAGGCTTTCGAGCATGGCGTCGTCAAGCACACGTTTGACGGTTTTTTTAGGCGTGGAACGGCCCAGCATCCGGCCAAGGAGGCCGGATTTCTTGGCTGGATCGGTCGGGGCCACTGTTTGCGGCGTGCTTGTTGTTAGAGGCCCCGGCTCGGGGGCCGGGACGCTGGCGCGCTCTGGCTCTGGAATCGGGTCAATCACTTCGGCGGCCGCGTCAAGCACCTCTTCCTCTTCGCCGCCATCTTCCAGAATAGCATCCAGCCCCTCATCGAGCTTGGCACTGGATTTGAACATCCGGTTCTTGAGTTTTGAAAAAAACGACATTGCCGCCCCTGATTTTGCCCACCTCCCCCACCTAAAGCCTGTTGCCGCCAAGGAAAAGGGGGCGGCCCAATAATCACGAAAAAGCGAGCCGGAATAATCATTTCATTTGATACAAATCAATTTCCCTCCATTCAGCGCCTGCTAATCAAACCCTGTGAACAGACACAGGAGGCCGATTTGGCCATCAAGAATATCCTTGTCGCTTATAGTGGCACCGAAAGTTCAAAATCCGCCGTCAAACTGGCGCGCCGGATGATGGAAAAGTATGACGCCCACCTGACCGGCGCGCTGACCTATGCCCAGAGCGAAGTCGGCGCGACGCTGAAACCCTATGCCTCAAGCGATCTGACAGATGTGATTGCCGAGGCCGAAAAAACCCACCGCGACAGCATCCAACGGGAGTTCTTTGACACGCTCGGCCTGCCCGAGGGCGACAAGGTGCATTGGATCGAAAGCAGCGGTGACGTCGATTATTCGCTGATGGAGATGGCCCGCACCTATGACATCGTTCTGGTCGGTCAATATGACGGCACCCGCGAGAACCGCAATCTGGTGCCACATCCGGATGTAATCGCGCTTCATTCCGGTCGCCCGGTGCTGGTGGTGCCGAAATCGCTGCCGGATTCGGTGCTCAATGAAAAGGCGATGCTGGCTTGGGACGGTGGAAAATCCGCCGCCCGCGCCTTGTCAGACGCGCTGGATATTCTGGAAACCAAATCCGAAGTTACCGTGATTTCCGTGGGCGAAGGAACCGCTGAAACGCTGGCCCACCTGCAATCTGTCACCAGGCATCTGGCCGCGCACGGGATCAAGGCTGATTCCGACATCATCCCGCGCGGCCGCAAATCCGTCGGCAGGGTTCTGCTGGAAACCGCAAAGGAACAGGGTGCCGGTCTTTTAATCATGGGCGCTTATGAACATACGAAATTTTTTGAGGATCTGTGGGGTGGCGCGACCAATTCCGCCATCA
>JAADIC010000046.1 GCA_013151535.1 Alphaproteobacteria bacterium
GCTGCGGATATTGCGTTCTCGCCTGTCCCTATAATGCGCGCTTTATCAACCCGCTGACCAATACCGCCGACAAGTGCGATTTCTGTTTGCACCGTGTCGAACAAGGCATTGCGCCGTCCTGTGTCAATACCTGTCAGGGCAAGGCGCGCATCTTTGGCGACATGAACGATCCCGAGAGCGAAGTGGCCAAGCTTATCGCCAGCGAGCCGGTGACGGTTCTGCGCCAGGAAATGGGAACAAAACCAAACGTTTATTATATTGCGGCGGATCACGCCGACCCCGGAGATCTTCGCTATGAAGGGCAGTATGTCCGGGTGGATACGCACCGCCAGGTGAAGGAAAGGATGTAGCCATGAGCGAGGAACTTCTTTGGGGTCCTGTGGACATTACCTATATTTTCCTGGGCGGTCTGGCCGCTGGTGGGTTTTTCATCAGTGCTCTTTTTGCCCTCGGTGGCAAGTTGGATAGCGGCGGCCGGCTGGCAGCCGCCCGTTATGGCGCTTTTATTGCCTTTGGCGCCGCAATTCTGGGAGCGCTTATCCTGCCGACCGAATTGGGCCATCCCTTCAGGGCCTGGCGCGTTTATCTGAATTTCGCCAATGGCTGGAGCTCGCCCATGTTCTATGGCGCCTGGCTGCTGCTCCTGTTTATCGTGACCAGCTTTCTTTATTCCCTGACCTTTATCGGCAAGGAGGAAACTGGTGTTCTGGGCTGGAAAGACGGGCGCAGGACGCTGGCCTATATCGGGCTGGCGATCGGGTTCGCTTTGGGTCTTTATTATGGCGTATTGCATGCCGCGATGCCTGCGCGTCCGTTCTGGAACACCCCGATCCTTCCCCTGCTGTTTTTGTTTTCCGCCTATGCCAGCGGCATTGCCGGGGTCATGCTGGTGCGCAACCTTTTGCACAAAAAAAGCGATGATCCCGAGCTGGAGCGCCAATATCAGGCCAGCGGATATCAACTTTATGCCTGGACACTGACATTTGTTCTCGGCCAGTTGGCGCTGATTGTGCTCTTCATTCTTTTCGCTGCCGGATTTGGCAATCTTGGCGTTCGTCACGCGGTTTCGGTAATCCTGCCCGGCGGCGTCTTGGCGGTGGGGTTCTGGTCCTGGGTCGTTTTGGTCGGGCTCGTCGTGCCCGCAATCATTGCCCTGGCTTACATGTCGCCCCGGCTTTTCAGGCATGGCGTATTCAGCGCCCCGCGAACGGCCGGCATTGTTTTGCCCGTAACCCTGCTTTTTGGCGGATATATGCTGCGTTATTTCGTGGTCATTGCCGGACAGATCACCGGCCCAGTTGGAATATAAGGAGGCGAACATGTTTAATCGTCGTAACTTTCTCAAGATTGGCGCGGCAATGCCTGTCGCTGCCCTGGGCGCCGGTGCGGCTCTGAGCTATGCCAGAGATATCAAAATCTATCCGGGCAAGGATTTCTCGCCAAAAACCGGCCTGGAGCGCAAAGCAATTCCCAGCGCCTGCTGGCAATGTGTCACCCGCTGTCCGAACATCTCTTATGTCGAGGACGCCAGGCTGGTAAAGATCGAGGGCCAACCCAATTCGATCCGCACCAACGGGGTGATGTGCGCCAAGGGGCAGGGCGGGATCGGCCAATATAGCGATCCCGATCGTGTCCTTTATCCGATGCGGCGCACCGGAAAACGCGGCGAGGGCAAATGGAAGCGGGTTTCCTGGGACGAGGCGCTGAGCGAAATCGCCGCGCGGCTCAAGAAATTGCGCGACGACGGCACTCCGGAAAAATTCATGTTCCATTACGGGCGCATGAAAGGGAGCCACTCAAAGCTGATCAAATCGGTGTTCCTTGCCACCTATGGCACCGGCACCATCGGCAACCACACCTCGATCTGTGAGGGCGCCAAATGGGTCGGCCAGGAGCTGACCTGGGGCAAGCACTATGACAATTGGGATTTTGACAACGCCAATTACGTGCTCAATTTCGGCTCCAATGTCTTTGAGGCCCACACCAACCATATCCCGGTTTCCCACCGGCTGATCGACCGGATGGCCACGCGTCAGATCCGGCTGATAACCTTTGATGTCAGACTTTCCAACACGGCGGCCAAATCCCACGAATGGGTGCCGATCAAATCGGGCACCGACCGCGCCGTGGTGCTGGCGATGTGCAACGTCATCATGAATGAGGGCCTTTATAAGGGCGAGGGCGAGGAATTCCTCAAATTCTGCAAGGTTACGCCGTCGGCGACGGCGATGCTCGCTGAAAAAGTGGCCGCCCTCAAGGATCATCTCAAGGATTATACCCCGCAATGGGCCGAAACCATTAGTGGCGTTGCCGCCGACAAGATCATCGAGATCGCGCGCGATTTCGCCACCATCAAGCCGGCCTGCCTGATCAGCTATCGCGGCGCGGTGGCGCACTATTACGGCGCCGATACCGAGCGCGCGATCCAGATGCTGGCCTCGATCACCGGCAATGTCGACCGGCCGGGCACGCGCTGCAAGGCGGTTGGCCCCAAATGGAGCTATCCAAAGGGGCCGTCCGACAAGCCCAAGGCGCGCAAGCTCGAGATTCTTAACGGGCTGCCCGGCCAGGTCAAGCTGCCCAACCATCATGTCAGCCACCAGGTCCTGCAAATGATCAAGGAAGGCTCGGCCGGACGCCCGGATGTCTATATGTGGTATTGCTATACCCCGGTTTACGCCAACGGCCAGGTTCAGGAAAATATCGACATCTTGAAGGATGAAACCCTGATCCCGTTCAGCGTTTGCGTCAATCCGTTCTATGACGAATCGGCGGCGCTGGCCGACATCATTCTGCCCGACACCCCCTATACAGAACGCTGGACCTGGGAAGACATGGTTTCCCCGACCCAGACCCCGGAATATTATATCCGCCAGCCGGTGGTCAAACCGCTGGGCGAGTGCCGGGATTTTGCCAATGTGTGCATAGATCTGGCCGAGAGGATGGGCTTCCCGCTTGGCATCAAGAGCCACGAGGAGTTCGTAAGGCAATCGTGCGAGATGACGCCCGAGGTCAAGGATGCCGGCGGCTTTGAGTATATGAAAGCAAACGGGGTCTATCACAATCCGGAAACAAAGCCACGTTTCTTCTCGTATAGCGTCGAGCTGCCGCCCGAAAAATATCAGGGGGAAACGGTGGTCAAAGACCCGGCGACCGGGGTTTACTGGGATTGGAAAAAAGCCAAGCTGGCAAGTGCTGAAGAGGCGCTGGCCAAGGGATATGCCGCCACCAAGAGTTCCTACAAGGCCTATGTCGGCCAGGAAATAAACGGCGTCGTCTATTCAGGCTTCAAGCCGGACAAGGTCAACAAGTCGGGCTATATGGAGCTTTATTCCGATATCATGATTGCCAAGGATTTGCCGGCCATGCCGTCCTGGACGCCGATCCCCGAACACGCAGCAATGAAATCGGGCGATCTAATTCTGACCACCTACAAGGCGGCGACCCAGACCCACTCGCGTACAATCAACTGCAAATATCTGACCGAGATTTACCACGACAATCCGGCCTGGATGAACCCGGTGACGGCGGCGGCCAAGGGCATTAGCGAAGGCGACGGCATCAAGGTGAAATCCGAGTTTGGCGAGATCACCACCAAGGTGCGCGTGACCCCTGCTGTCGCGCCCGGCACGCTGGCCATTTCGCATCACTGCGGACACTGGGAATATGGCCGCTACGCCTCCGGCAAGCTTGCGCCCGAGGCGGCCGGTTCGCCAGGTGGCGATTCTGATGTGACCAGAATGTGGTGGGGTGGTGAACGTGGCGTTCATCCCAACTGGCTGATCGGCAACAAGGCCGATCCGATTTCCGGACAATTGCGCTTCATGGACACCGTGGTTTCGCTCGCAAAGGTTTAAGACGATGACGCAAACAGCAGATCAGGACGAAACCCGGCTTCACCTGGCAAGAACCGCGACGCAGCGTTCCGGGCTATACCGACTGCTGGCGGCGATATTCCGCCAGGAGCCGGGCAGCGAGTTGATCGAGTGGCTGCGAAGCGAACGGTTTGAGAACCTGTTGTCCCAGGCGGGGTTCGAGCTTGGCGATGAATTCAGCGCCAAGGCCACCGAAATTGTCAAAGAGGAGCTGGCCGTGGAATTCACCCGCTTGTTCCTCGGTCCCGGCAAGCACATCTCGCCGCACGAGTCGGTCCAGTTGCCCGACGGATCCGGCACGCTGTGGGGCAAGGAGAGCGTGCTGGTCAAACGCTTTATCGAGGCGGCCGGATTTGACTATGAGCGTGATTTCAACGGGATCCCGGATCACATATCGGTTGAACTTGACTTTCTGGCCCTGCTGACGGAGGCCGAGGCTGGCAACTGGAAGGCCGGCGATACCGGCTCCGGCGTCAATGTTCTTGACTGGCAAGGCGATTTCGTTGCCCGGCACGCCGGCAAATGGATGCCGGGGTTCTGCGCCAAGGTGGAGAAAGCGGCCAGGTTGCCATTCTATCGGGTGTTTTCGGAGTTGCTGAAAACCTTTCTGGCGGGCGAGAAGGAAGAGATTTCCGCTGGTTTGCAAACAGCTTTCCCGCAAGGCCGGGATTTATCCGCTCCATGACAAGGCGATTACGGGCGAGGTGCCAGAGCAAAATGCGTTCAGATTGAATCAGAACGCTTGGATCTTTTCGTCTTTGTGCCTGTCTGGCGCCGACGGGCTGGCTTTTGTCTCGCGCCGACGGGCTGGTTTGGTCATGGACGGACGCTTGGATGAATGCCCTGCCCGGCTCAGGCAGTTTTCCCCGGACACCGCCCCCCCCATCTCCTTGCGACCGACTTGACCAAGATCAAAGCAAGGCAGCCAAATCACTGTAGCCTCGAAAAAGTTGATCTGATGCTGCCGTCTTGTGCTATAGGTGCGCAACACAGCCTGAATCATGAAAACAGGGTCGCTGATGCCCTATCGCGACAAGAAGAACAAAGAAGAGCCCAACGAGCCCTTGCGGGACCATCAAGCTGGTCCCGATGGATTTGTCGCATCACACTTTTTGATCATGGCGCGGACGGATTTCTCCGAAAGCACCTTCCTGCTGGAAATTCTGCACCCGGCCATGGCCAAAGCGGCACAACCGGGTCAGTTCGTCATCGTGATCACTCATG
>JAADIC010000095.1 GCA_013151535.1 Alphaproteobacteria bacterium
GATAATTCCGCCATTTGCGTTTCGGGAAACCCGCCGCCGATGAACAGCCCGTCAATGTCGGGCAATTGCATGTCCGACAGGGTATCAATCAGCACAAGCTCAGCACCATTGGTCGCAAAAGCCTCAAGATCATCGGCATAATAAAACCCGAATGCGGTGTCTTGCGCGATGCCGATTTTGACGTTTCTGCCAGCCGATATCTTGGGCGTAACGGGCTTGAAAACAAGCGGCGGCGCGTTGTTTGCAATCGCCTCCAGCCGCGCAAGATCAACGGATTGCGCCATAACCGCCCCAAACGTGGCAATCATATCCGTCAGAGCGGTGGATTCCGCAGGCGTGGTCAGGCCCAGATGCCGTTCGCCGATCTCAAGCGCCGGATTGCGCCCGACTGCGCCCAGAACCGGAATGTCGGTGTAAGCCTCGACCGCCGCGCAGAGCTTACTTTCGTGGCGCGTACCACCAACCTTGTTCAGGATAACCCCGGCGATATTCACATCCGGATCAAACGCACGATAGCCCTGCAACAGCGGGGCAATGCCGCGCGTCATGCCGCCGGTATCAACCACCAGAACCACCGGCACTTGCAGCAGCTTGGCCAGCGCCGCGTTGCTGTCACTGCCATCCAGATCAACACCGTCAAACAGGCCCTTGTTGGTTTCGATCAGGGAAATGCCATCGGAAATTGCCCGCGCGGCAAAGAACGCGCGCAACTCGTCTGGCTGCATGATGTTATAATCAAGGTTGTAACAGGGCTGTTCGCTGGCTGCCGACAGCCACATCGGATCAATGTAATCCGGCCCTTTCTTGAAGGTCTGAACTTTCCGCCCCCTGGCGTGCAAAGCCGCCGCAAGGCCGGTTGAAACCACGGTCTTGCCGGATGATTTATGGGCCGCAGCAATCAGAAATCGGGACATCTTGCACCTCGTGTTCACGCTGCCCCAATATCACGTTAGGCGGGGTGGATCACTCCTGCCCGATATTCACATCCGAAAGGTTGGTTGGCAAGATACGCAGCACCTTCATGCCGAACCCGGTGATCGCAATCGCCAGCGCCACGCCACCAAACCCGAACAGGATTTCCAGATAGGACGGGACGTAACTGTTGATGATCCCGTCAGAAAAGCTGCTGGAGGCGGTGAAGCCCGGAAAAATCTCCAGCGGAAAGGCCTGCCCGCCGACCACGATCACATAAATCTGCGAGAACCCGCCGATCACAACCAGCGCCGACGCCACAATGGTCGAGGCCGGTTTTTTGCCGCCAGTGGGGTGATAGACCAGAATAATCGGAATGATGCCGCCGATCAGGATTTGGCCAATCCAAAACAGGTTGGTATAGATGCCGCCCTCAAGCAGGATGAAACGCTCGATGCCGGAATGCTCGGCCACATAGATGTTGCTGAGGTGTTGAACGATTGTGAAATAGAGAACCGCAGCGGCAAAAACCCCCAGCAGATTACCCATACGATCAAGGATTTTCGGGCCGATGGCACGATCCGTCAGACGGCAGGTGGCCGTAAGAACCAGCACGAAAACAGCCAGCCCGATGGCGAAGGACATGGCGATGAACAAAGGCGCCATAATCGCCGCGTCATAGGCCGTGCGCGCCACCAGCCAGCCAAAGATCGAGCCGGTGCCGGTGGTCAGGATCAACCGCCACACGAAGGCAATCGTACCAACCGTGCGGATGATCGAATACGGCATGGAGCGGGACATCTGCACGAACAGATAGGCCCCGACGACCACGAAAAAGCCGTTATAGAGGATCACATTCCACGCGAAGATCGAGCCGAAATTGTATTTGGTCATGGCAATAATCAGACGATCCGGTCTCCCCAGATCAAGCACCAGAACCGCCAATCCGCCAGCCAAAAGCGCCAGCGCCAGCAGGGCCGATAGCCGCGCCATGGGTTTGTAAGGCGTTTTGCCAAAGACCGATGCAATCGAGGCCACATTGAGCGCGCCGGACGCCGCAACGATCAGGAAAATCGCGAACACATGCGGCATGCCCCAGACGATCTGGTTGTTCATGCCGGTGACGATGTGGCCGTAATGTTCAATATAAAACCATGCACCTGCGGCGGCAGCGATGAAGACGCCCAGCAGCACGGCAACCTGAATGATCGGTCTGGAGGCGGGAATTTCGCGGTAAATCGTGCGTTCCATGTCTTGGCCCCTTTACAGATTTTGATAGCGCACGCCGGGGTTCAACCCCAGATCGTCGCGCAATGCCACGGATGGATATTCGGCCAGACGTTTGGCAATTTCGCTTTCGGGATCCATCAGATCACCGAACAAGATCGCGCCATTGCCGGTTTCACCACAGGCCACGGCGCAGGCCGGTGTCTCGCCCTTGTCAACACGGTGCACACACAAGGTGCAGCTTTCGACCGTGCCACGGCCGCGTGGGGCCCATGATTTGCGGTCCTCATCGGCGACCTCTTCATGGATGAACGAGCGCGCTTTGTAAGGGCACGCCATCATGCAATAGCGACAGCCAATGCAGGCGTGCTTGTCGACCAGAACGATCCCATCGGCGCGTTTGAACGACGCGGTGGTCGGGCAAACATCGACGCAGGGTGCATCATCGCAATGCTGGCACATGACGGGGGCGGAAATCTCGCGGCCCGTCTCGTTATCCACCAGATCAACCTTGCGAATCCATTGAGCATCGGTCAGCGGGTTACCCTTGTCTTTCCAGCCGTTTTCCTTGGAACAGGCGGTGACGCAGGCGTCGCAATCGCTGGAACATTTGCTAACATCAATCAGCAATCCCCAACGGCTGTCAGGGCTGGCTTGCGCATCGGCAGCACCGCCAAAGGCTGTCAGCGTAATGCCCGGTGCAAGCGCGACCGTGGCCACCGCCGCCGCGTTTTTCATGAACTTGCGGCGGTTCATTTCAGCACCATTTTCGGCACCCAAAGCCGGCAGTTTCATTGCGCCACCTCGTTCGTTTCGTCTTGTCGCTGCACCACCTGATCGCCGGTGTTTTCGGTGACACCTTTGATATAGGCCGCCAGCTCTGCATCCTGCCTAGCTTCATCGGCAGGGGACAGTTGCGCGTTCTGGGCTTTAAGCAGACGGTTCAGAATATCCTCGTCCGGGGTGGATTTGTGGCAAGTGAAGCAATCGATTTTGATGGCGACATAATCGTGACAAACCCGGCAGAAATACTGTGGGTCTTCATACCCCAGAGGTTCGCCCTTTACGCCGTTAACCGCATGACAGGCCACACATCCCTTGAGGCTGAATTCAATTGTCCTATCACCAAGGCGCAGGGTATCGGTGCGGTCGTGTTTCAGCAGGTTCATGTGGTTGATCCGCATGAATTCATTGCCTTCGGGATGGGGGTCGCCCACCGCTTTGGGGATTTTGACGCCATAAGACGGCACGTCATCCGAAGCGGCGTGAACCGCACCTGCAACCAGTCCGACAATGGCCAGCACCGAGACAAACAGCCTTAACATATTATTCCCCCAGACCCATTTTGATATACCCGGTCGGGCAAACATCGGCACAGATGTGACAGCCGATACATTTGCTGTAGTCGGTATCCACATAGCGCCCGACGGTCCGGTCGGATTTCTTGACCCTGAACACCGCATCCTGCGGGCAGTAGATCACGCAATTGTCGCATTCAAAGCACATGCCGCAAGACATGCAACGCTCGCCCTCTTTCTGGGCCTGCTCCTCGGACAGCGATGATGCGTTCTTCGAAATTACCGAGAACCGCGTCACCTTCGATATGCACCTCGTCACGCACTTCGCGGGCAACATATGCGAAATGCGCCTTATACAGCTCGTTATGCGGGATGATCTGTGTGGCCGAGCGATCCTCGTAATTGTGGATCGCAAATTCGCCGACATCGGTGCCATGGGTTTGGGTGTGATCGTAGGCTTCGGGGTCTTTACCGCGCTGGTGCAGTTCTTCCAGCAGGTTGAAGTGATGCACATCGACCTTGGGGCGCTTTTCGATATCGCCGTCATCCAGAAAATCGTTGATGGTTTCCGCTGCGATGCGACCATGGCCAATGGCGGTGGTCAGCAAATGCGGCTTCAGAATATCGCCACCGGCGAAATGCTTGTCACGGCCTTTGACCTTGTAGCCGGGTTCAATGTCAATAAAGCCACGCCCGTTATCCATTTCCTCGATCCCGGTTAAATCGCCAGATTGGCCAATGGCCGAAATGATAATATCACACTCGATCTCGAATTCCGTGCCTTCAATGGCCACCGGTGCGTTCTTTTCGATTTTGCATTCACACATCTTCAGCGCAATCGCGTGTCCGTTTTGGTCTTTGATGACCTCAAGCGGCATGACGCTGCCCCTGATTTCTACACCTTCACGCTTGGCATCTTCACGCTCGTGCTCGGCGGCGGTCATTTGTTCAATCGGGAACAATGATGTCAGGGTGGCCTGCATGCCCTCGCGGGTCAGGGAGCCGGAAACATCCTGCGCGGTATAATTGATCGCCACACCATCCGAATGCTCGGTTTTCGCCACATGGGTAATTTTGCCCAGACGACGCGCCACCGAGGCCACGTCGATCGAGGTATCGCCGCCACCAACAACCACAACCTTTTTCGCGGTGCCAAGCACATAGCCCTGATTAAACGCGTCAAGGAAATCGATGCCGTTGATACAATTGTCGGTGCCGTCCCAGCCGGGGATCGGCAGCGCGCGGCCGTTCTGTGCGCCCAGCGCCCAGAAAATCGCATCAAAAGACGCGTCCAGCTTTTCGAGGGAGATATCGGTGCCGACGCGGGTATTCAGGTGAATATCAACGCCCAGCGCTGTGATCCGGGCGATTTCCTTGTCAAGCATCGTGCGCGGTGTGCGGTATTCGGGAATGCCGTAACGCATCATACCGCCAAGTTTTTTGTGGGCCTCGAACAGGGTCACACCATGGCCCTGACGGCGCAGGAAATAGGCCGCTGACAGACCAGCAGGCCCGCCACCGATCACCGCAATTTTGCGGCCTGTGTCGGACCCGGCTTCAACGCCAGAAACACCGTTTTCGTTGGCCCAGTCACCGACATATTGCTCGACCGCGTTGATGCCGACGTAATCGTCAACCTCGTTGCGGTTGCAACCGGCTTCACACGGCGCGGGGCAAACCCGGCCCATGGTAGCAGGAAACGGGTTGGCGTCGGCCATGCGCTGGAACGCATATTCCTGCCACGCCATACCTTCGACCGGTGGTTTGTCCATGCCACGCGCAATAGCCAGCCAGCCACGGATTTCATGGCCCGAGGGGCACGATCCCTGACAGGGCGGCGTCTTATGGATGTAGGTCGGACATTTGTGCGAACGGTCCTGCGAGAAGATTTGCTCCTCGAGTTCCCAATCAGATTGGGTTTCGCCCTCTTCAAAGCGCCGGAAAGTGTGATTTTGGTCGGTCATTACAGGTTCCTATTCACCCAATCCCATTTTGATATAGCCGCTTGGGCAAACATCGGCGCAGATGTGGCAGCCGATGCATTTGCCATAGTCCGTGTCGACATAGCGCCCGGTTGTGCTATCGGCCCGCTTGACCTTGAACACCGCATCTTGCGGGCAGTAGATCACGCAATTGTCGCATTCAAAACACATGCCGCAGGACATGCAGCGATCGGCCTCTTTTCTGGCTTCTTCCGCGGACGGGCCAAAAATCCGTTCGTCGAAATGGCCAAGAACGTTGGTCGAGCCGATATGATTTTCTGAACGGTTGAAACGATCTTCGTGCGGCCAATGGCCGAGATACAGCTCGTCTGACGGCACGATTTGCGTGGCTGAACGATCCTCATAATTGTGAATGGCGTATTCGGCCTTATCGGTTCCGAAATCCTGAACGTGATCGTATTCAGTCGGCGCATGACCGGTTTCGCGCAGTTTTTCCAGCAGGCTGAAACGATGCACATTGACCTTGGCCAGTTTTTCCTGCGGAATTCCCATCAGGTAATGGTCAATCGCATCCGCAGCGGTCGAGGCCTGGCCAACAGCGGTGGTCAGCAGATGCGGCTTGACCACGTCGCCCGCCACAAAAATACCCTCGCGGTCGGGCCAGCGGTAATGCTCGTCGGCGTTGACCAGGCCCCAGCCGTTGTCGAGTTCTTCCAGACCTTTGAGGTCACCAACCTGACCGATGGCGGCGACGATCAAATCACATTCGATATCGTGTTCCGAGCCTTCAATGATCTCCATCTTGCCAGAAGACCAATCGGCCTTGGCAACCCGCAGCGCGCGGGCGCGGTCAGGCGCGTCAAGCACAACACCAACCGGCACGAGCGAGCCGACAATTTCCACGCCTTCGGCGCGCACATGGCGCACTTCCATTTCAGTGGCGGGCATTTTGTCAATCGGACGGCGGTAAACCACCGTCACATCCGCGCCCTGACGTTTGGCCACGCTGGCAACATCATGCACGGTATGGCCAAGAACCACGTTTTCGGGCCGGTCCTTTTCATGCACTTGTGTTATGTGACCCAGACGCCGCGCAACGGCGGCCACGTCCATTGCGGTGTCGCCACCGCCGATGACCAGAACCTTTTTCGCCGAATGCTTGAGACGACCATCGTTGAACGCCTCAAGGAAGGAGATGCCGCTGATACAGTTATTTGCTTCAGCCGCGCCGGGAACTGGCAGAGGCGAGCCGCCGCCCTGCGCACCGATCCCGACAAACACCGCATCAAAATCACGCTCAAGCTCTTCCATCGAGATATCAACACCAATCTTGGTGTTGGTTTTCACCGTCACACCCATATCAAGGATGCGCTGGATTTCACCGTCCAGCACGTCACGCGGGGTCCGGTATCCAGGGATACCATAGCGCATCATCCCGCCGAGCTTGCTGTGGCCTTCAAAAATCGTGCAGGCATGGCCCTTGCGACGCAATTGATAGGCCGCCGTCAGGCTGGCAATACCACCGCCAATCAGGGCGACCGTTTTACCAGTATCGGCCCCGGCTTCGCGCAGTTTCAGGTTGTTCTTAAGGGCGTGATCGCCAATGAAATGCTCAACCGCGTTGATGCCTACATGGTCTTCAACCTCGTTACGGTTACAGCCGTCTTCGCAAGGTGCCGGGCAAACCCGGCCCATGATGGCGGGAAACGGGTTGGCGTTGGTTGAGCGCTCGAACGCATAATCGGCCCAGCTTATGGCGTTGCCGTCGCTGTCCACGGGCGGCTTTTCGATGCCGCGCACGATGTTCAGCCAGCCACGAATATCCTCGCCCGCCGGGCAGGAGCCTTGGCAGGGCGGGGTGCGGTGAACATATGTCGGGCACTTATAGGTGGTGTCACCAATGAAAATCTTTTCTTCAAGATCCCAGTCATTGTAATCCTCGCCATCTTCATAGCGCCGGAATGTATGTTCTTCGTCTTTCATTATTCTGCCCCCGCTGTCGCCGCACCTTCAATCGGTGCGGTGTCCTCGTCGGTCTCCTGACCTGTGAGGATGATTGCATTTGATACCAGTTGGTGAACGGACAGGATCGAGTCCATCTCGTAACCAAACTTTGGCATCACCTTGGAAAACTGGGTTTTACAGATCGCACAGATCGCCGCCATATGGGTGACGCCGTGATCCTCGGTGACCTGTTGCAGGGCCTTCATGCGCGGGCTTGAACCCTTGATGCGCAGGTCCATCAGCTCATCCGTCAACAAACCACCGCCACCACCGCAACACACGGTGCTTTCCTTGATGGTGTCGCGATCCATGTCAAAATAATGGTTACACACGGCGCGCAAAACCGCGCGTGGAATTTCAAACTGCCCGCCCGGTTTGTCGCCCATACGCGAGCCGCGCGCCACGTTGCAACTGTCGTGATAGGTCATGCGAAACTCGTCATTGCGCGATTTGTCGATATTCAGCGTGCCTTTTTCAAGCTCATTATGGGTGAACTCAAGAATATGCTGCGGGATCGGATAGTTCTGATCGAGGAAATCAAACGGCCCCGCCAGCGTGTTGAGGAACGAATAGGCCACCCGCCACGCATGGCCACATTCGCCAAATACGATCCGCTTCACACCCAGATCAATCGCCGCCGCTTTGCGAATACGCAAACTGATCTCGCGCATGTTTTCGTATGACCCGATGAACATGCCGAAATTCGCCGCCTCGGAGGCATAAGAACTTAACGTCCAGCTAACCCCCGCCTCGTGGAACACTTTGGCATAGCCAAGCAGCCCTTCGATATGGGGTTCGGCAAAGAAATCCGCCGACGGTGTAATCAGCAGGATATCGGCACCTTTTTCATCCAGCGGGATGCGTACCGAAACGCCAGTCTCGTCTTCGATATCCTCCTCTAAACCTTCAAGCGTCGCGCCCAGCGCCTTGGGATTAAGGCCCAGATTGTTGCCTGTGACCTTCACCTTGGCGATGATCTCGTTGCAATATTTCTGGCCTTTGCCGACCGTGTCCATAATCTCGCGCGCGGCCATGGAAATCTCGGCGGTATCAATGCCGTAAGGGCAAAAAACCGAGCAGCGGCGGCATTGCGAACACTGGTGGTAATAGTTGTACCATTCGTCCAAAACCTCGCGGGTCAAATCGCGCGCGCCAACCAGCCACGGGAAATGTTTACCGGCGAAGGTGTAATAGCGGCGATAGACCGAGCGCAGCAAATCCTGACGCGCCACCGGCATATTTTTTGGATCGCCCGTGCCAAGGAAAAAGTGACACTTATCCGTACACGCGCCGCATTTCACGCAGGCATCCAGATAGACCTGAAAGGCGCGATTCTTGTCGGCCAGCTCGCCGATCTTGGCAATCGCGACCTCTTGCCAATTATCAATCAGCTCACCCGGAAACCCACAATCTTCCTGATGCTTGGGATGGGCGGCATAGCTTTTCAGATCATCCATCGCACCGCAAGCAAGGCGCGGGATATCCAGCGGATGACCACCCGGGCCGCGAACGTCAAGTACAGGTTTGTCGTCTAAAGGTGCCATGTCTCCGCCCTATTTCTCAAGCTCAGCCGCCCAGGGGGCGAGGTGGCGTTTTTCGCGCGGGTCATCGACCTGATTGCGGGTCGGACTAAAGAATATGCCCGGCCCATGCAGCAATTTGCTGATCGGGAAGATAATCATCAGGGTCGCGACCAAAGCCAGATGCACCAGCAGGTTTATCTGGTTCGGCAACTCGTTGATCTGGAAGCGCAGCAGGCCGAGGAAGAAGACTTTTACTGCAATGATGTCGACGGGCGACAGAAACTTCATCGACAAGCCAGAAGCGCCGATACCAATCAACAAAGCCAGCATCAGATGGTCAGACGGGCTGGAGATATAGCGGATACGTTCCACCAAAATGCGCCGCGCCCACAACCCGCCAAGGCCGATAACCATGGCGAAACCGGCATATTTGCCAAACGGTTGGATCAGTTCGACCCACCACCAGACATTGAAGGTGAAATAGCGGAAATGGCGCAACAGAACCAGCAGCAGCGCCGCATGGAACATATAGCCGAACAGCCAAATCCATTTGTTGGATTTGAACAGGCTTTCAAACACCGTGACTTCGCGCGCCATCCGCCAGAACACCCCCGACCGCGTGGTTGGCGCGGGGGTGGTCGGGATCTTCAGGGGGGCCGGAGTTATTGCATATTTCCTGATCTTAAGCCCCGTTCCCACAACAAGCAGGATCGTCGCCAGATAGAACAGCACTGCATAAAGCGTTGACAACACTTTCAAACTCCTCCCAAGGAAGCCCTTGAATAATCTACGCTATTTCAAGGGCTTATGGTATATCAGATGCAGCCGGTTGGCTTGGGCAGACCTGCGATTTTACAGGCTTGCTTGGCTGGGCCGTAGGGGAACAATTCGTACATGTACTTGTTGTTGCCAATTTCCGGACCCATCGACTTTTTGATCGCTTTAATCAGAACACGGACCGCAGGTGCGATCTGGTATTCTTCGTAATAGGAACGCAGGAAGTTCACGACTTCCCAATGCTCTTCGTTCATGGTGATTTCTTCAGCCGAGGCGATAATGCCGGCCAGATCTTCGGTCCAGTCACCAAGATTGGTGATATAGCCTTCTTCGTCATGTTCAACGGCGGTGCCATTTACATCATAGGACATTTTATTCCCTTTCGGTGGTTTTGATCCCCCACGGATCGTTCGTTAATTTCTAAAGCCAGTTATTCGTGCGGTCGTGGCTAGCCGCCAATTCCACAAATCCTGCATAATCGACGGGTGTTACCCCTTCGATAAGGCGCGCATCGGCAATTCCGCGTGCATCCGCATCGCCCTTGAGGACGTAAAGCGAAAGGCTGCCGGATTTTGCGGCCACAGCGTCGGCAATTATCGTGCCTTGTGCCGCGCCATAAACTCCATCTTCAAACATCAGAATGGCATCGCCATCTTTTGCGTGGTTCAAGCAACTTTGCAAAGCACTTGCGCCAAAGGGTGATTTGTTAACCGTGTGTAATGTTGCCATGATCCATCCCCCTCAAAAACTTAATACGACGTCTTGTTCGGCCATCATATCGGCCATTTCGGCGCGATTGACCAAACGGATCGACGGCTTTTCGGCATAATCGTCGTCTTCGTCTTCATACATGATTTCCTGAAGATCGTCAGCCGTCAGCCCACGTTCTTCCAGTGATTCTTTTTCGACATAGAACTTGGTGACTTCATAATCCCCAAGCGCGCGAAATGTCGGCGAGAAATTCTTGACGCCGATGCCATCCGTATTCTGGCCTTTGACCAGTTGAAACACCCCGTCATCCAGAAACGCCAGCGATACATCCTGATCGAACGCAGCCCCGATCAGCACAACCTCCAGCGCCTCAAGCGCATAGATCGTGCCGTAAGGTGCTTTACGGTTCACATAGAGGAATTTTTTGATGTTATCTTCCATATTAAACCCCTCCTAATCCCCGAAAGTTATCAGACGGTCGGTCTGAATACCCATTTCAATCAACTGCCCAAGGCCGGAAATCCGGAACCCTTCGGCGATGTTATTTGCGTCCTTACCCTGACGCGTTGCCTCTTTCTCATCCAGCAAGCCGCGACGCTGGGCAGCGGCAATGCAGATCACCAGATCCACATTGTGTTCGCCAGCCAAGGCCGACCACTGCTTCTGGATGTTGCGTTCATCTTGCGGCGGGATCGACAGGCGCGTGCCCACGTTCACACCATCATGATAGAAAAACACCCGCGGCACCTCGTGACCGTTTTCAAGCGCGGCTTTGGCGAAATTATACGCACTGTCCGATGCTTGATGGGTATAAGGCCCCTCGCTGACAACAATTCCGAATTTCACTTTATCCGCTCCTTAGAAATGCACATGTGCAGACATGTTCATGGATTTACGCGCACCGGTCCAGGTTTCCAGATGGTGCTTGGTAAAGGCCAGTTCAGTGAGATCAAAGAACCGATCCCAGCCGATACGATCGATCCATTCTCCCATGCGTTCCCAATGTTTGGCATCCGCCTTGTAAGCATCGATAATCTTGCGAACCACGGCCCCCACTTCTGGCCAATGCGGTGCGTTGTTGGGCAGACCGGCAACCGCCAGTTTGTGGAATGTCGGTTTGGAGCGCGCGTTGGAATGCTTGCCGCCAACCCAGATCGCGATTTTGGTGCTTTCGGCACCATTGATCTGCATCGGTGGGCAAGGCGGATAACAAGCACCACAGCACACGCATTTCTTTTCGTCGACTTCCAGCGTCGGTTTACCATTAACCATTGCAGGCCGGATCGCAGCCACAGGGCAGCGGGCCACAACAGCCGGGCGTTCACAAACATTGGCAACCAGATCGTGGTTGATTTTCGGCGGCTTGGTATATTGCACATTGATCGCAATATCACCCTGCCCACCACAGTTGATCTGGCAGCAGGAGGTGGTGATCCGCACCCGGTTCGGCATCTTTTCGTCGATGAATTCGTGGTGCAATTCGTCCATCAGACCTTTAACAACTCCGGACGCATCGGTTCCCGGAATATCGCAGTGCAACCAGCCCTGCGTATGGGAGATCATGGAAACCGACGCTCCGGTGCCACCAACGGGAAACCCGTTGGAAGATAATTCTTCGATCAGGGGCGCGACTTTCGCCTCGTCCTCGACCATAAATTCGATGTTTGAGCGCGTGGTGAACCGCACATGGCCATCGGCGAAGTCATCACCAATATCGGCCAGCTTGCGGATGGTGAACACGTCCATCTGGCGCTGGGTACCGGCGCGCACCGTGAACAATTCCTTGCCGTCTTTGGTGACGTGGCGCAGAACGCCGGGGCGCGGACGGTCGTGATAATCCCAATTGGCCTGATTGGCGACCATCATCGGGTGCATGTATTGGATATGGTCCGGCACGCCCGATTCAATGGCGGTTCTTGGCTTTACTTTTGCTTCGCTCATTTTCTCATTCTCCCTTTTGACAGCCCTGCCGGTGAAGACAGGGCGTCAAATTCAACAGTATTATTCCGAGGCGACGGTCATGCCGGCATCAAGCGCCTTGCGCTCGAACCATTTTGCGGCTTCCTCGTCGAAATCATCCATCCGCACATAGGATGATGTGCGGGGGTGGTTGACCATGTTCGGGTTCGCCTCAACACCAACCGCCTCAAGGAAGACCGGCAGAGTGACGCGGTCGATGGTTTCACCGATCCGCTCGTGCTCCAGCGCGTTGTCGGCGAAAAATTCGATGCATTCTTCGGCGAATTCTTCCAGCTCCTCGTAATCCTCGTCGGTCTCAAGTTTGATGAACGGCTTAATCATGATGCCCATCATATCGCCGACTTTAAGCGACCGCTTACCGCCGATCATGATCGAGGCACCTTTGTCATCACCCGGCGACAGCGCCTTGGTCATCACATTGATGCAATGCATACAGCGCACACAGGATTTGTTGTCGATCTCCATTGTGTCGTCGTCGTTGAGCGAGATCGCCCGTGTCGGACACATGGAAACAACCGTGTCGATGGTGTACTTGCGGCCAACCTTGGCCACATGTTCCTTGACCTTCTCCTGATTGATCTTGATGTCGTCACGCCATGTGCCGATCACCGCAAAGTCGGCGCGGTGGATGGCGTTCACACAATCGTTGCCAACCGGAAAACTTGAACTTGAACTTATAAGGCAGCGACGGGCGGTGCATTTCATCCAAGAAACGATTGATGATGCCGCGATGCGCCTTGGCCTCGTTGAAGCACGATTGTTCACACCGTGCTTGCCCTACGCAGCTCATGGCGGTGCGCAAGGCAGGCCCGGCACCGCCAAGGTCAAAGCCGATTTCGTTCAGCGCGTCAAATGCGGGCTGGGTTTCATCAGACGTACAGCCCTGAAACATGATGTCACCGGACTGGCCGTGAAAAGCGATCAGGCCCGAGCCGTGCTTTTCCCAAATGTCACACATCTTGCGCAACAGATCCGTGGTATAATGGAACCCCGGAGGCGGCATAACCCGCAGGGTGTGGAATTCTTTTGATTCAGGGAATTCTTCGCTGACTTCGGAAAAGCGCGGGATAATACCGCCGCCATAGCCGAAAACGGAAACTGTTCCGCCTTTCCAAAAGCCCATGCGTTCTTCGTAGGATTTGTTCAATTGTCCCAGAAGATCGTTGACCATGGGGGCGTTTTTACCGCCCTTGGTGTCACGCAGCCGCTTCAGGCCGGTGACAAAACTTGGCCAGGGGCCATCCTCGAGCTGGTCGAGCATCGGTGTCGGATGCTGCCCTGCCGGGGTTTTGTTTTCTGCTGTTTCGCCGTCTTTCATAACAAGTCTCCCTCTTGTGTTAGCGCCTTAGCCAGTCATTTCAGCCTTCACTTGGGTGGGTGTTTCCACCTAAAAGCCCTATGACGGCTTTGACCCGGACCCGGTTATTTTGATGTGACCAGTGCCCAGACCAAATATTATATTTTCTCTGGGACTTTTATATATTAGTATATATGAATGTAAAGCTAAACGTGACCCATTTTGCCATCTGCGGCAAATCACAGCGGGCTGGAGCCGGCCAAATGGAAAGTACCTGTCGGCTTTCGACACGGGTGAAAGGACGGATATGCAAGATAAAATTGTTGATAATCAGGACTTTCCTCAATGGTCTCTCAATCACGAGGAATCCTATCTTTCGTGGCGCAAGGCGAAACTCGAGGCTGCAAAAACCAGCGATTTTACGCCTGCAATCCGTCTTGGCGACCTTGCAAACCCGACCGAATCCGAGCGCTCGGAACTGGCAAAAAGATGCGCAGCGGCGAATCTGGCGCTTTATGAATCGGATATTTCCAACCCGGATGAGGCTAAAACCCGCGCAGACCTGCGCGCGTTTGCCAATGCGTTGGGGCTAAAAATTGCCGAACGTCACCGCTCGGCCGGTGAGCACGGTATCGTCGCCCTGCATGTCACCGATGCCAAGCGTCAACGCGGATACATCCCCTATTCTCGGCGTCCGATGAACTGGCACACGGACGGCTATTACAACGCGCCCGACAACCAGATCAGGGCCATGGTTCTGCATTGCGTGACACCCGCAAATGACGGCGGCATGAACCAGTTTCTGGACCCCGAGATCGCCTATATTCGCCTGCGCGACCTTGATCCCGATCACATTCGCGCCTTGATGCACGCCCAAGCCATGACAATTCCCGAGAACCGCGAGGCCGATGGCTCCGTGCGCCCGGTCAGCACGGGGCCGGTGTTTTCCGTTGCGCCGGACGGCAGGTTGGCCATGCGTTATACGGCGCGCACCCGCTCGATTTCATGGCGCGATGATGTTATGACAAGGCGCGCGGTGACAGCGTTGACCGACGTTCTGAATTCCGACGATCCGCTGATTATCACCGCCCGCCTGAAGCCGGGTCAGGGCATTTTATGCAACAACGTGTTGCACAACCGCACAGGATTTGATCCTGATACCAAACAGCAAAGCGACCGGCTGGTTTTTCGCATTCGGTTCCACAATCGCGTTAAAGGAAGTTAACGATGGCAAAGCTCAGTGATCTCATTATCGGCAATCCGGACGTGCAGTCTTTTGACGAGTTGGAACGTCTGGTGGCCAATTCGGGGGAGTCCGGTCAGATGTTCCTCGAATTTGATCTCAAGCCCGATTACAAAGACACCCCGCGCAAGTGGGAATGGCGGCTGGAGGCGGCCTTTACACGGGGAACCCGCTATGACTGAGCCACTTGAAACCGTCACGGACCTTACAGAACTGGAAATCCCCTATAGCCGCCATTTACGCTTGCAGAATGTGGATTACCACAACGGTTTCAACATGATACGAATGATCTGGCGCGAAGGGCGACGCTTGACCATTGTCAATCTGGATGCTGAAACCGCCGCCAGGCTGGGCGCGGAATTGCTGAGCTGGGCCAAAGACAACTCGCCCGAAAACTGAAAGCCGAACACATGGATTATTTACCAATTTTTCTGGATATCCGCAACCGTCGCGTCATCGTTGACGGCGGCGAAACCATCGCCGCAAGGCGGGTTGAGCGCGCACTAAGCGCTGGTGCCAAGGTCGAAGTTTTCAACCCGGAGCTTTGCGATGAATTCCGCGATCTTAAGGATCATGTTAACCTGACCCATCACACCCGTCCGCTGGAGGCCGCCGATTTTCCCGGCGTTTCGGTGGCTTACGGGGCCTCGGAAGACCCCGCGCGCGATGCCATGTTGCACAAGGCCGCCCGGGAAAACTGCGTATTGGCGAATGTGGCCGATGTCAGCGCGTATTGCGATTTTATAACGCCCTCGGTGGTGGATCGCTCGCCTTTGGTGGTCGCCATTTCCTCGGGCGGCACGGCTCCGGTGATTGCCCGCATCCTGCGCGCCCGCATCGAAAGTCTGCTGCCGCCCGCTTATGGCCGATTGGCCGAATTTGTCGGTAAGTTCCGCGATCAGGTGTCCGATACGCTCAAGAAAACCCTCGACCGCCGCCGCTTCTGGGAGGCCACGCTGGAAGGCCCGGTTGGTGATCTGTTTCTGGCCGGGGCTGCGGCCTCTGCCGAGAAACATTTGCTGTCGGAACTTAACGCCGCAAGCAAGGATAACCCCGGTAAAAAGATCGGCGAGGTTTACCTTGTTGGCGCTGGTCCCGGGGACCCCGACCTTTTGACATTCCGCGCCCTGCGCCTGATGCAGCGCGCCGATGTTGTGGTTTATGACCGCTTGGTTGGCGATGATATCCTGGCCCTGATGCGCCGCGATGCCGAACGGATTTATGTCGGCAAATTGCCAAAACAACATACCATGCAGCAGGAAGACATCAGCCAGTTGCTGGTCAATCTGGCGCTGGAAGGCAAACGCGTGCTGCGCCTTAAAGGCGGTGATCCGTTCATCTTTGGCCGTGGTGGTGAAGAGATCGAAAAGCTGGCTGAAAACGATATTCCGTTTCAGGTGGTGCCCGGCGTAACTGCGGCGGCGGGCTGTGCCGCCTATTCCGGAATTCCGCTAACCCACCGGGATCATGCACAATCCTGCACTTTTGTGACCGCCCACGGCAAGGACGGCGTGCTTGGGCTGGACTGGAACGCGTTGATCCGCCCGCGCCAGACCGTGGCGGTTTATATGGGCTTGTCCTCGCTTAAATATCTGGTGGACGGCATGGTCAAACACGGCATCGACCCCGATACACCGGCGGCGATCATCGACAATGGCACCCGCCAAAACCAGCGGGTGGTGATCGGCACCGTCGCCAATCTGGAGGCCAAAGCGATCAAGGAAGATCTGAAAGGCCCGTCGATCATCATCATCGGTTCGGTGGTGACGCTGCACGAAAACCTGGCGTGGTTCTCGAAGCGTGAAGAGGCGCATTACCGGATGAGTTTGCAGCCACAGGGGACGTTGTAACATAGTTAATTTTCGGGCCACGTGATCGCTTTGGCCCGAATTTGCCGATGCACAAGGTGTACACAACCTGTACACATCCCGTGCATACGATTGTACAGATGCACGCGTTAACCTTTACTGGGTTGAATCCCGCCCGAAAAACCCGCAACAAAGCCCCATCGGCCCCGTAGCTCAGCCGGATAGAGCGGCCCCCTCCTAAGGGGCAGGCCGGAGGTTCGAATCCTCCCGGGGTCGCCATAAATCCTTTACTATCAGCTAGATAACTTCCTCTTTGGCAAGTGTAGTGGCATCAAATAACGTTACACATAGCTTACACACTTTCACATAAATTGGTGTTTCAAAGATGGCTGGCGAAAATCATTCGATTTTAGGAGGTAAAGTTCACGTTTACCGTCGTGAAAACAGCCGTTTCTGGCAGTGCTCCACTTATCTCAACGGAAAAAATCATCGTGCTTCCACCAAAGAAGAAAGCTTGAAGCTAGCCAAAGAATTTGCAGAAGACTGGTATTTGACGCTGCGTGGGAAGCACTCCCGTGGTGAATTGAAAAACGAAAAAACCTTTAGTTTCGCCAGCAAACAGTTTCTGCAAGAGTTTGAGGCAGACACAATGGGTGAACGCAATCCCAAGTGCCTTATCAATCATAAGAACCACATTCGTTTGCACCTTCTGCCTTTTTTTGGGGCGCTCGGACTGTCCGAAATCACCACCACGAAAATTCAAGAATATCGAATTAACAGAATGCAGTCACGGTTTAGAGGCAGGCCACCTGCGGCAGCCACGCTACAAAAAGAAATCGTTACATTGCGAATGACTTTGAAAGCCTCAGTTCGTCATGGCTGGCTTAATCATGTGCCTGATTTATCTGCCCCATATCGGGGGTCAGCAAAAGTTTCACATCGGGCGTGGTTTTCTCCTGAAGAGTACAAACAGCTCTATACCGCCACGCGGAATAATATTACGGCGATGAAAAATAGAAAACACAAACACCTTGCGGGGCAACTGCATGACAAGGTTTTGTTTATGGCCAATACTGGTATTCGTCCTGACGAAGCCAACTGGCTTG